>NZ_AEEA01000008.1 GCF_000297095.1 Treponema primitia ZAS-1
GTCAGCTACATCACCGCCTGCTACTGGACCGGTTCGGTGAGTAGCAATGCAGGCACCGGCACCGGCACCGGCGGCACCACGAAGTTCGGCGGCAGCGACGCATGGCCCAGCGACACCATCAACCCCCAATGGGGCATCGTCACCGACAACCCCGGCACCAGCGGCCAATACTGGAAGAACCTTGGCATCACCGGCACCCCGGTGTATCCCAAGCTCTATTGGGAGGAGGACTAAAACGGCAGGCCCGGGCCAAACCCGGTGGAGTTTTGGCCCCGCCAAAACTCCGGGCAAGTTCCTTCGGAACTTGCCACCGCCCTTAAAAAGTCTGGAGGTACCTCCAGACTTTCTGGAGGGACAGACAGACTCTCTGGAGGGACAGACAGACCCTCTGGAGGGACAGACGGAAACTCTGGAGGGACAGACGGAAACTCTGGAGGGACAGACAGACCCTCTGGAGGGACAGACAGACTTTCTGGAGGGACAGACGGAAACTCCGGAGGGACAGACAGACGCTCTGGAGGGACAGACAGACAGAAAGGTGCCTGGCACCTTTCTGGTGATGATGAACAAATGAGGAGTATAGGTATGATGAATAGGAAA
>NZ_AEEA01000009.1 GCF_000297095.1 Treponema primitia ZAS-1
ACTGCTCCAACAGCGGCCCCGTTACCGGCACAAGCTCTATCGGCGGCATGGCGGGGGGCAACGGCGGCACCATCATCGCCAGCTACAACATCGGCTCCGTTAAAGGCTCCGGGAGTTGCGGCGGTGTGGCGGGGTACAGCAATGGCACCATCACCGCCTGCTACAACAGCGGCTCCGTTAAAGGCTCCGATGGTTGCGGCGGTGTGGCGGGGAGCAACACCACCGGCACCATCACCGCCTGCTACAGCACCGGTGCCGTTTCCGGCGACAGGACTGTCGGCGGCGTGGTGGGGTTTAACAACGAGGGTTTCATCATGGCCTGCTACTGGGCGACTTCTCCCGACATCGGCGTTGGCGGCTCCTCTCGCAGCAGCCAGGTGACCACGAAGTTCGGCGGGGACGACGCATGGCCCAAGACCGACACCAATACCACCGACATCTCCGCCTACGGCGGCAGCCACCGAAACTACGCCAATGCCTGGGGTATCGGCAGCAAGGATGGCAGCGGTCCCGGCAACTACTGGAAGGACCTGGGCAACCCCAGCACCCCGGCGTATCCCAAGCTCTGGTGGGAAAAGGACTAAAGCAGGATGCACGAAGATACGCACATGAGGAGTATAGGTATGATAAATAGTAAATCTGACAAAAAAGGCTCCGGCAAGTTCCGCAGGAACTTGCCCGGAGTTTCGGCTGCGCCGAAACTCCACATCTGGGCGTTGGGCTTTGCCCTGCTGCTGGCCGGGTGTGCGGTCCCGGTGTCCGCCCCGGTGGGGGCCCCGCAGGGGGCCCCTGCGGGCGGCGGTCTGGGCACGGTGCGGGTGGAAGTCTCCGGCCTTGGGCTTGTGTCTGGGTCTGAGCCTATGCCCGTGCCTGTGTCTGGAGTTTCGGCTACGCCGAAACTCCAAGCGGTCCAAGCAGACCCGAAGGGTCCGCTTGGACCGCAGCGGACCGTGTACCCGACGCCGCCTGATACGTCGAAGCTTAAATATACCTATATTTGGACGGATATAACGGATGAGGTCGAGCCCAAGCTGGTGACCCCGGACCAGGACAGCGACGGGAACTTCATCCTGGCGGTGGGGTCCTACACCCTGGACGTGCAGGCCTATATCAACGGCATTGCGGAGCCCGCTAACCTGGTGGGGACCGGGGTCGGGACGAAGCTCAGCGGCGACGGCACCCCCACCATCACGGTGGGCGATAGCGAGAACCTCACCGTCAAGGTGGCGCTGGAACCACTGGACGGGACCGATCCCGGGGCCGGGACCGGGACCGGGACGCTGGCCTATACCATCAGCTACCCGGCGACGACCGAGGACTTCACCCTGACCCTGCGGAATCTGGGGGACGAGACTACGCCTCCTTTGAGCGACGCTAACGATGACGACAACCTGCAGACCTATGATGGAACCGAGACGGTGGCTGCGGGGTACTACGACCTGACCGTGCAGCTCAAGGACGCCACGGGGCGGACTGCGGGGAAAAATGACGTGGTCCATGTGTATCAGAATATGACAACCACCATCCCGGCGGCGGACTGGACCTTTACCGACGCCGACTTTAGGGCGCGGCTGGTGGAAGCCGCCGCAGTCACCGGCCTTGCGGCCCCCGTCACGGGGAAGCCCCCGGCGGCAGCCGGCAGCTTGAGCGTCCCCGACGACGCCAACTACGGCTTCGCGGCCTCGGCGGGCTTTACCTGGGAGGAGCAAACCACCGATGGCTGGACCACCTTCTCCGGCGGCAAGTTCGCCCCCAGGGCCACCTACCGGGCGGTCATCACCCTAAAGGCCAATTCCGGCTACAAGTTCTCAGGAAGCATCATAGCCACGGTGAACGAGGGGCCCCTCGACGGCTGGATCGTGAGCGCAGGGAAGATTAGCGGCGACACCGCCATGAACACCCTCACCTTCACCGTCACCTTCCCGGCAACCGACAGCACCGCGAAGCTTGAGCCCACCACATGGAAAATCCCGGCGCCCCACACCCTCACCATCACGAGTACCTCGGCGACCACCCCGCTGATAGTGAAGCCCACCGGGGAACTCACCCTCAGCCTTACCGGGGACACCGGGGACTACACCGACATCCGGTGGACCGTGAACGGGAACCCCGTGACCGCAGACGCCCCCGCCGGGACCGCCTACACCTTCAAGGGCGATGGCCGGAGTCTGGGGACCTACACCGTGGGCGTGCGGGCCCAGCAGGACGGCCTCTGGTACGAGAACCGGGTCAAGGTACCGGTCACCAATGTGGAGCTGGTTCTTGAGGGCGACTATACGGGAGGCATCACCGCTATTGTGGAGGACGGCCTCCTCAAAAGCATCACCACCGATGCCGGCGCCATCCTCATCGGCCGCAAGGATGATGAGACCGTTACCCTGAAGCTGGACGAGGCCGGCAAACTCCAGTTCCGGGCCGTCGATGGTGCGGGCAATGTCCCCATCGGCAGCTATGGGGAGTTCCAGTTGATTAACACCCAGCTTGGCGACTCGCATAGCGGCGACAAATACAAGCAGGAAGCGGACCTGGACCTGATGGGCAACTACGACCCGGACACCGGCGCATGGTCCGGCCAGCAATGGACGGCGGTGGGCAACGACAGCGCCCGCTTTACCGGGACCTTCGACGGCAACGGCAAGGCTATCAGCAACCTGTATATAAACAACAGATCAATACTCCAGGGCCTCTTTGGCATCATCAGTACCGGCACGGTGAAGAATGTGCATATAGCGAGCGGTTCTGTTACCGGCGCCGACTATACCGGCGGCGTGGCGGGGTACAACCAAGGCATCATCACCGCCTGCTCAAACAGCAGCAAGGTTACTGGCCGCAACGCTACCGGCGGCGTGGCGGGGATGAACAACGGCGGCACCATCTTCGCCTGCTACAACACCGGCGCCGTTTCCGGTAACTACTATGTCGGCGGCGTGGTGGGGGACAACTACCCCAACGGCATCATCAACGCTTGCTACAACACCGGCCGTGTTTCCGGCTACGGCACTTCAGGCGGCGTGGTGGGGTATAACTTAGGCGGCACCATCCTCTACTGCTTCTGGGCGAACTTTGATGGCAACGGCGTTGGCGACAGCATCGTCGGCTCCGTCTACGGCAGCCCCGTCTACGGCGGCACCGGCTCCGGCGGCACCGCGAAGTTCGGCGCCGCATGGCCCAGCACCAGCAACCAATGGACCATCGGCGCCAACGCCTGGAAGAACCTTGGCAACTGGAACGGCGGCACGAACCCGGTGTATCCCACGCTCTGGTGGGAGTAAGGCTCAGAAAATGGTGACTGACACCGGCCCGGGCCAAACCCGGTGGAGTTTTGGCCCCGCCAAAACTCCGAGCAAGTTCCGAAGGAACTTGCCACCGCCCTTAAAAAGTCTGGAGGTACCTCCAGACCTTCCGGAGGGACAGACAGACCTTCCGGAGGGACAGACAGACCTTCTGAAAATGGTGACGGTCACCGGGCTGGGCCGGACCCCAGGGTGGAATTTTGGCACAGCCAAAACTCCGAGGGCTGAGAGTATATGAGCGAGAATGAGTATATGAGGAGTATAGGTATGATGAATATGAAAGCTGACAAAAATGGCGCTATGCACCTTGCAGTGTTGTTGGGCTTCGCCCTGCTGATGGCGGGGTGTGCGGTGCCGGTGTCTGGCCCCGGCGGCAACGTTGCCGGGGGCGGCGGGCTGGGCACGGTGCGGGTGGAGATTTCCGGGCTTGTGCCTGAGCCTGTGTCCGGAGTTTCGGCTGCGCCTGTGTCTGGAGTTTCGGCTACGCCGAAACTCAGGACTGCGTACCCGACGCCGCCGTCTACGTCGGGGCTTTTCTATACCTATACTTGGACGGATATAGGGAGCGGGACGACGGTGACGCCTGAGAAGGACGGCGAGAACTTCATCCTGGCGGTGGGGAACTACACCCTGGACGTGGAGGCGTATGTCGGCGGTGCGAAGAACCCCGCTAAGCTGGTGGGGACCGGGGTCGGGAAGGTCGATGACGGCACTACCATCACCGTGAACGGCAGCGTCCCCACCATCACCGTCACGGTGGCGCTGGAACCGGTGGACGGGACCGTGGCTGAGACTGCGACCGTAACCGGGACGCTGGCCTATACCATCACCTACCCGGCGGGGGTCACGACCCTCAGCCTGACCCTGCAAAAGCTGGGGGACGATGGCGAGCCCGTGACCACCCTGTCCCCCACCAGCACCACCACCAACGCCAGCACCGGCGTTACCACAGCGACCGGGACCACGAACGTGGCCGCCGGGGACTACCTGCTCCGGGCCACCCTGGGGAACAGCGCCGGTGCGGCAGGCATGAGCGAGACCGTCCGCATCTACGGCAACATGACCACCACCGTGCCCCCCACCAGCGACGACCCCGACCCCGACCCCTCGGCGGCGAGCTTTGCGTTTGCGGCGGGGGACTTTGGAACAATGGAGCCGCACATCATCGGGGTCTGGGCCGGGGGCTATACCGTTGAGGTGGAAGGGGGGCTTATCAAGAGCATTACCCCCACGAACAAAACGGCCATCCTCATCGGCCGCCGGGCGGATGAGCAGGTTACCCTGAACATAGGCAGCGACGGCAAACTCCTGTTCCGGGCTCCCGATGATGCGGGCAATGTCCCCATCGGCAGCTATGGGGAGTTCCAGTTGATTAGGACCGGCGCCGGTACCGTTTCTGCCGCCATTGCCCTAACGGGCACCTACAAGCAGGAAGCGGACCTGGACCTGATGGGCAATCTTAGCCCGAGGGTGGAGTGGACGGCGGTGGGCAAAGATGGCGCTTCCTTTACCGGGACCTTCGATGGCGGCGGCAAGGCTATCAGCAACCTGTATATAAACACCACCTCAAATGTCCAGGGCCTCTTTGGAAATAGTAACGGCACGGTGCAGAATGTGCATATAGCGAGCGGTTTCGTTACCGGCGCTAGTTATGTTGGCGGCTTGGTGGGGTCCAATGGGGGCGCCATCATCGCCTGCTCCAACAGCAGCGACATTAGCGTCACTGGCGTCCGAGTCGGCGGCGTGGTGGGGTACAGCGCAGGCCCCATCACCGCTTGCTACAACACCGGCGCCGTTTCCGGCACCGATGATGTCGGCGGCGTGGTGGGGGACGGCCGTAACCCCATCACCGCCTGCTCCAACACCGGCCCCGTTTCCGGCAATGACGAAGTCGGCGGCGTGGTGGGGACGAACAACGCCGCCATCATCGCCTGCTACAACACCGG
The DNA here is from genome assembly GCF_000297095.1 of Treponema primitia ZAS-1. Lineage (NCBI taxonomy): Bacteria > Pseudomonadati > Spirochaetota > Spirochaetia > Treponematales > Treponemataceae > Treponema > Treponema primitia. The sequence goes on from NZ_AEEA01000009.1 coordinate 5,240, forward strand.
CCCCGTTTCCGGCAGCAGCTATATTGGCGGCGTGGTGGGGTACAACCACAATGGCACCACCACCGCCTGCTACTGGGCGAACTTTACCGGCAACGGCGTTGGCATCAACTACAGCAGCGGCACCGTCGACACCACGAAGTTCGCCAGCGGCGCATGGCCCAGCACCGGCACCGAAGCCGGACAAAGCGGCCAATGGGGCACCGGCAACGGCAGCGGAAGCGGCACCTACTGGAAGGACCTGGGCGGCTGGAACGGCGGCAGCACGAACACGGTGTATCCCACGCTCTGGTGGGAGTAATCACCATACCCCGCTGCAGAGCAACGGGGTATATTATTCTGTACGGTATGGATTGTATGCGGGTGTAATACCCCTACAATCCACGTTTTTACCCGGTCAAAACCGCCCTAAGGGGACGAAAAAGGCGCTGCCGACCAGGGTCGGGGCACGTTCCTGCGGAACTGGGACGACCCCAGGGAAAAGGGCTGGGATACCAAGGCCCGGGGATACCGGGCTTTGGTTTGCGATCATCGTACCACTGCAAAAAAACAGGATTTCATTTGCCCGTTCCAGGCCATCGGCGCCGATGAATCCATAATAGACTTCAAGCATATTGATGATGCTTATGCAGAGGGTTATTTTTCCGGCCTTGGCTTGGGTGAAAAGACCGTCAATTTTTTCTTTCCCTTCTTCTTCATTAAGCAGGGCAATGAGGGCGCAGGCATCCAATACATAGGTCATGGCTCAAGGTCCAATTCCAGCTTTTTATCCGCTTCCTGCATTTCCATAAAGCGGTCAAGGGTAAGTTTTGAGCCCAGGGCTTTTGCCCTGCCTTTTAACGGGTTGACCCATTCCGCCGCCGGGGGGGCTTTATGCTTGAGATAGCCCACAAAATCAAGGATTTCATTCATGTAATCGGGGGAAAGCCCCTCAATTTCTTTCAAAAGTAGTTCTGTATTAGATATACTTTCCTCCAATACCACTATAGTCAAAAAACAGGGGGAAGGGAAGAGAGCGGAAAAAGGT
>NZ_AEEA01000010.1 GCF_000297095.1 Treponema primitia ZAS-1
CCCAGGGCCAGGTCCACCGTGGCGGAACCGCCGGTGACCGGTATAGGCCCAGGGATAGCAGCCCCCTCGGGCCCCTGAAACGTGAGCATAACCGCGCCAAAGTCCGCCGCCAGAGGGAACAGCGTCCGCGCCCCGGTCCCCTCCAGGGTGACCGTCACCCGCCCGTAGCCTTCGGAAACAGTATCCGTGAAGCCCCCCCCGGTGGCGGGCCGCTCTGACAGGGGATTCATGCAAGCTCCCAGAACCATCAGTACCAGAAAGGCGCCAGGCGCCATAGTGTGTTTGTTCATGCCGGTTCTCCCTTACTCGCTTACCGTGAAGCTGATTTCTTTGGAATAGGCGCTGCCGTCCTGGACACCCCGGAAGAGGACCTGATGACGCCGCGCATCGTAATCCGTAGCCTTCAGCGTGATGCTGTCGCCCCCATCGCCGAGGGCTTCCCCGGCAGCCTCATCGCCGTCCACATACCACTTCACCTTGGTATATCCCGTGGCGCTTATGGTCGCCGTTTCGTCGCCGGACAGCGTAATGCCGTCCGGCGGTATGCCGGTAAGGATAAGCTCGTGGCTCAGGTTCAGGCTGACCGTAATGGCGAGGGTTTTCGCCGTCACGGCGACGCCCACCGAGATATTCTCCACCACGAGGTAATTTCCCGTGTCAGTGGGGGTGTACGTCGCAATAAAGCTATTGCTGCCCGCGTTGCCCACCGGTGTGTCCAGCGGATTCTTGCCGGTGTTCCAGCTAAAGCCTGAGCCTGTGGGAAAGACAAGATCCGCCAGGGTCTGCCCGGCCAATGCGGTGAGGGTGGGCGCCGTGTAAGCGGGCACCGCCTTGCTGATGTCCACCGTGACGCCGGTAATGCTTTCCGGCGCAGGCGCAGTATAGTTACCCGCCGCCGCCCCGGTCAGGGTGATGGCAGTAATAGTAACGACCTTG
>NZ_AEEA01000011.1 GCF_000297095.1 Treponema primitia ZAS-1
CCAAATTATGCTTAACTAAGTTCTAAGCGGCTTGTTGTATAAAAAACCATTCTATAGTAGAATGGTTTTAGTGTTTGTGAATACGGAGAAAAAATTGAAAAAAAATAAGTGTTTTTTATTATTCTGGGTTTTAATATTGTTTGTTACTGTAGTTGGAATTGCACAAAATAGTAATAACAGAATCGAAATATATATAGAACCGGGTAAACATTGGATGGAAAGAATGTGGATCTTATTTATCCCAATAAATAACCCTCCGCAAGCAGCCGCATGGATAGAAGATACTAATGGAAATTATATTTCTACAATAACTGTAACAAATAGAAGTGCGAAAAATACTTGGAGAAGCGCTCCAAAAGCAGGAAGACCTGAGGCGCTTCCGGTATGGAATTATAAACAAAATAATTCTACAAAAAATAATGAAATTGATGCGGTAAGTGCTGCAACATCCGAAGAAGAAATGACGGCGCAAATTGAAAATGAATTATTAATCAATGGTAATGACTATAATGTTTATTTAGAAGTAAACCATAGTTACGATTATAATGATTATTGGCCTAAACGAAATAAAAACGGAAGACAGGGTACCGGTGTTAATGGCCAACCGTCAGTTATTTATAATGCAAAATTTACGGCAGGAACATCTAATGAAATAGATTTATTTCCCATTGGATATGGTTCTGTAGATGGGACAAATGGAAGTATAACGGCAGGAATTGAAAATTTAACAACGGCATTAGAAATAATTAAAAAAGTATATATTACTGTAAATTAAAAAAACAAAGCCCCCGGTGAAGCCATGCGCTGACTGGGTTTGCGAAAGCACACAAATGGTACAGGGGGCCTGTCAGGAAGGAAAAGTATGGGGCCTCCCAGAGGGTCCCTCCATACTTTTCCTTCCTGACACCCCACTCCGTACTACGTGTAAGTGTGCTTTCGTGCCTCCTAGGCGCATGGCTTCACCGGGCCGGTTCGCAGAACCGGTGTGGCAGGGTGGGTAGATAGATCTGCTTAGTCTTGCCACCTAATGCTATTAGGGACGCCGCTAAGCTACAACCACACTTCATCAAGCGAAACAAAGGCCCCCTATGGACCCCCCAAACGGCTCGGGAACGCACTCACACTACGTTATCGGGGGTGGCGGTGGGAAAGATATGGGGAGGACCCCGAAGGGGAGGGTCCCCATATCTTTCCCAGCTGGCAGGCCCCCATACATAGTTTTAGTGCGTTCCCGGTAACCTAATCGGGGTCCACAGGGGGTTCCTCACGGAAGTAGAGCATCTCCACATAACAGGCACGGCAGGTTTTTAGGTCCTTTTCTCTGATGGCCCGGTATAGGCGCCAATGGACATCATCCCCCTCTTTTTGAACTATGGCTTTTTTGAAAAATTTTTCGTTCAGGATCGTGGTATGCTGGCGGAACATCTTTCGAGTTACCTCGTAGACCAGGACAAAAACGTTGTTTCCGGTGGCACGGGAAATTTCCAGATGGAATTCGTAGTCCAACTTACCGTGGAGTTCCATATCATTTGCCAGGGCAGCCTGATCCATGCGGCGGAGGAGTTCTTCCATACGGCTGAAGTTTTCTTCGGTTCCCCGGCTGATCGCCAGCTTGACGGCGGCCATTTCCAGGAATAGGCGAAATTCGGTGATCTGGGTAATATCGCTGTCGGTGAGAAAAAAATCGGAAAGCTGTTCGAGGTAACGGTTGGGGTTAAAATCTAGGACAAAGCTCCCCTGGCCGTTTTTTATTTCAATAAGTCCCAGGGCTGCAAGCTTTTGGAGGGCGCTCTTGACGGAGGCAACACTGACCCCGAACTGCTCGCCCAGCTGGGCCGCCGAAGGAAGTCTGCTCCCACCCGGAAAGGCGCCGTTTATTATTTCCTGCCGCAGGGAGCTGAAAACGCGGCCGGATACACTTTGTCTGTCTATCTTTTCAAAACCCATATCAGACATAGTTTATCAAACTTCCGTACTAAAAACAACAAAGTTTAATAAAAAACGGAACGTCGTCCGCAAAAATTTAACCACAGGAGGACACAGAGTTATCCCTATGTCCCCTGTGGATCCTACTGCAATTCGTAGCTTTTCTGCATTTTAACTTTTCCGGTCTTTTCCCGCAAAATGGCGTAGACCAGGAAGATAACTGCGAGACCAATGGTGGCGGCCACATTGGTCTTTGCCATGTTGTTAAAGGAAAGGACGATACAGACAAAGGTTACCAAAAGGCTGAAGCTCATAAGACCGTAAAACACCGGCTTCGACAGGCGTTTAAAGTAGCGGTTTTCCCAAGCCTCGGGGAGCCGTACCGGAAGGGTAATAACCGCGATAATCGCCACCACATCGGCGATCCGCCCGATGAGCACCGTATTGGTGGTGATCATCTGTATGGAGAAACCGCAGATAATGGGCAGGATGGCGATGAGGTAAATGATGGTCAGGATCAGGAAGGGAGAACCAAAACGGTTGGTCCGGGCGAGCCCCCGGGGAAACCACCCGTCGTCGGTCATCTGGTGGAAGGGCCGGGCAAAAACCGTAAAGGATGAATTGAGGGTGGTGGCAATGGCCATGAGGGGGCCGCCTACCACAAAGGCGTAGTACAAGGGCAGGGGCATGATCCGCTGGGCCACCGCAGTAAGGGGTTTCCCCGCCACTTCGTCTATGGGCAGTACCCCCGCCGCGACCAGGGCAATAACGGAATACAGGATCAGGATAATCCCTGCGGTGATCAGCATCGCGTAGGGGACATCCCGTTTGGGGTTCTTCGCTTCTTTACTGTAGGCTACCACAAAGGAATAGCCGTAACAGGAATAGACCAGTAATACTACTGCGGCAAAGAAACCCTTGGATCCGTCGGAAAAGTAACCGGGACTTGCCAAATTAAATATGCGGCTGTCCACCTTCCCTACCCCGGTAAAAATAAAGAGCAGAAGCCCGCAGATAAGGGTGGCGGAAAGGACATTCTGTATTTTGGACATAAAGTTTACGCCCAAAAGGTTGAAAACAAAAAACACCGAAATGGTGATCACCGCCACAAGCCGTACATCCGCCCCGGGGAAAAGGGCGTTAAAGTACTGCCCAAAACCCAGGCCTATCATGCCGGTGGCAAAGACATTCATGGTAAAGGCCATACCGAAAAGGCCGCCCCAGGTTTCACCTAACAGGGTTGCCACAAAGGTATAGGACCCGCCCTTGATCCGTATCATGCTGCTCAGGATCAGGTAGGGTAAAATGATAAAAAACCCCATGATCACCGCAGTGCCGTAGGACAGCCACACCGCCGACCCGGTAACTTTGGTAGCAGCTCCGATAAGGGTAACCACCCCCGCTCCGATAACCTGTCCCGCAGCCAGGGCGACCAATGAAATCAGCCCAAGGCCTTTCTTTTCTTCCGCCATAGTATACTCCTATTTGACCGTCTCGATATGCGCCGTCTTAAGGGCGCCTTCGGAAATTTCCTGTCCATGCCCGGGTAATTCCGGAATGGCGTAATAGCCCTGTTCCGGCTGGTAATCGTATTTGCACTCCGCAATGGTGGAAGGCAGGGTGTTGCAGATATGGTGTTCGTGGATGATGAAGTTGGGGATTGCCGCCTCCAGGTGGAGCGCAATAGCAACGCTGATGGGGCTTGAACAGACATGGGTCTGAACACTGACATCGTAGATGTGGGCAAGGTCGCAGATCTTCTTCGCCTCCGTAATGCCCCCGCAGTTGCCGATATCCGGCTGGATGACCTGGAGACAGTGGTTTTCCAGGAAGGGCAGGAAGCCCCAGCGGGTATAGGTCCGCTCCCCCGTGGCCAGGGGAATATCCACCGCCTCGGCTATCTTCTTCATCACCCCCGGGTTCAGGGCCGGCGTCCCTTCCTCGTAGAACATAATGTCGTAGCCCTGGGCGATTTTTCCTATCTGGATGGCCGTACTGGCGTCGGTCATGGCGTGGTTTTCCATAATGATATCCACATCGGGTCCCACCGCATCCCGGGTGGCCCGGATCCGGTCCTCCACCAGGCGGAGCATCTTCTTTGAGATATAACCGGTAGACGCGGTATAGGGGAGGATATCCCCCTTTTCGTCAAAACGCATAAAGTTGGTCTTAATCGCGTCATACCCGTCTTCCACCGCCTTACGGGCGGATTCGGCATAGTAGGCGCTCTCACCGCTTACCCCCTTAAAAGGAATAAACTTGTCCACCTTCCAGCCGAACTGGAGCTGACTCGCATAACAGCGAAGCTTTTCCCGCTGCTTGCCCCCTAACAGCTTATAGAGCGGGACGCCGGCTATCTTCCCTTTCAGGTCCCAGATAGCTATATCGATGGCGCTGATGGCTGCCATGACGATGGCCCCGTTTCCCTGGGCCCAGAAGGATTGACGGAACAGTTTTTCCCATATCACCTCGTGGTACCAGGGGTCCATCCCAAGAATCATGGGGGCAATGTCCTTAATATGGGCAAACGCCGCGGGCGAGCCGGAACCAATGGCTACCCCCGCTTCCCCAATGCCGTAAAGCCCCTGATCCGTATTAACCCGGCATAAAACCGGCCGGGACAAACACCCCGGGTCCTTCTCCAGGGCAATCACGTCAATACTGGTTATTTTCATACAAACCTCGCTCCGCAATGATAATTGCCATAAGCTAACAGCTAGCCTATAGCATTAAGGATATGCTCGAATTATACGGTTGTCAAGAAAAATGTTCGGAAAAAAAAGGGATTGAAAATTCGGGAAAAGGCTGTATTATAGATAAGAATAAGGAAGGTATCATGATTTTTAACCCCGAACATGAATGCATGGACCAGACGGCGCGGAAAAAACTCCAGTTGGCCAACCTGAAAAACCTGGTGGAAAAGCTCTACACCACGGTTCCTTTTTATCGGAAAAAGATGGATGCCCTGGGCATAAGCAGCCGGGATATTCACACCCTGGGGGACATCGAAAAGCTGCCCTTTACCACGAAGGACGACCTCCGGGAAAACTATCCCCGGGGGCTTTTGGCCAGCCCCCCGGACCGGATTGTGGAGGTCCATATGAGTTCCGGTACCACCGGAAAGCCCGTGGTGGATGAGTATACCCAGAAGGACATTGATATTTGGCGGGAAGCCATGGCCAGGACCCTGGCGGGTGGGGGCTGTACCAAGGATGATATTGTCCAGAACTGTTACGGCTACGGTCTCTTTACCGGCGGGCCCGGGGCTCACTACGGCGCCATGACCATTGGCGCGGAGGTCCTCCCCATGTCGTCGGGAAACACCGCCCGGCAGCTCATGGTGATGCAGGACTTCGGCACAACCATGCTTACCTGCACACCCTCCTACGCCCTGTATATGGCCGAGGAAGCGGCGGACGCAGGGGTAGATCTGAAAAAGCTGCCCCTTAGCAAGGGCTGTTTCGGGGCCGAGCCCTGGAGCGAGAATATGCGGAAGGAAATTGAAAGCCGCTACGGGATGAAGGCCTACGATATCTACGGCCTTACGGAAATTATCGGTCCCGGGGTGGCCTTTGAGTGTGAGGCCCAGGACGGGCTTCACATCAACGAGGACCTGTTCTACCCGGAGATCATCGATCCCGAAACGGGTAAACACGTTAAGCGGGGCGAAAAGGGGGAACTGGTCTTTACCACCCTCACCAAGGAGGGGACTCCCCTACTCCGCTACCGGACCCGGGATATCACCTACTTCATGGACGAACCCTGCTCCTGCGGCAGGACCACCGTGCGGATGCACCGCCTCTTCGGCCGCACCGATGATATGCTGATCATCCGGGGGGTCAACGTCTTCCCCAGCCAGATCGAGCACGCCCTTTTCGGTATTGAGGGTACGGAACCCCAGTATCTTATCGTGGTTAATCGGGGGGAATCCCACCTGGACGAGGTGGAGCTTCTGGTTGAGGTTAAGCAGGAGTTCTTCAGCGATGAGACCAGGGGTCTGGAAACGCTGCGGAATAAAATACAGGATGTGATGAAGTCCAAGCTTCAGATTGGACTGAAGGTAAAGCTGGTGGAGCCTAAAACCATAGAACGGTCCATAGGCAAGGCTAAGCGGGTCATCGATAATCGTAAACTATAGGGAGTATCATTATGCAGATTAAACAAATATCGGTATTTCTGGAAAACAGCTCCGGCCGTCTGGGGGAAGTAACGAAAGTCCTGGCGGAGGCTGCCATCAACATCCGGGCCATTTCCATTGCGGACACCGCGGATTTCGGCATACTCAGGCTCATCGTGGATAAGAACGACGATGCCATCACGGCCCTGACTAAGGCGGGCTTTACCACCCGTTTAAGCGATGTGGTGGCCGTAGAGGTTGTGGACAGCCCCGGCAGTCTCGCCAAGGTGATGGAACTCTTTCAAAACTCCAAGGTGAACATTGAATATCTCTACGCATCCCTGGAAGGGAAAACCGGAAAGGCGGTGATTATTTTTAAATTGGAAAATTTGGAACAGGGTTTGAAAATTGTTACGGATAACGGCCTTTCTGTGGTTGAAAAATTTTGATTTTTCCCCCTAGAATGGTTACGAATGAAGATCTAAAAAATATCATAGAGGGGAAGATATGAAAATTTTGATGACCGCCAGTGAAGCTGTTCCCTATGCTAAGACCGGCGGCCTTGCCGATGCGGTATCCGCCTTGTCCCTTGCCCTGGCAAAACTGGGACATGAAGTGCGTATTGTCATCCCCCGCTACTACGGGATAAACCGTGGTGAGCTTACCCAGGTTGAGGGGGCCATGGGGGTTCATGTGGGGGGCGGTGAGGAATGGTGCGCCGTCTACACCACGGCCCTGCCCGGTTCGCCGAAGAAGAACCCCGTCCAGGTGTTTTTTATCGATCACGAAAAATTCTTTGGCCGGGATGGTATCTACGGAACGCCATCGGAACCGGATTTTTTGGACAATCCCCGGCGCTTCACCTTCTTTTGCCGCGCCGCTTTCCAGCTTTGCCGGAAAACGTCCTGGTACCCCGATGTACTCCACGCCCATGACTGGCCCACTGCCCTGGTTCCGGTTTTCCTGAAATTCGGGGAACGGCATGGGGCGTTTGCAAATACCGTATCGATTCTCACCATCCACAACCTGGGTTACCAGGGGATCTACAGCAAGGATAACTTCTGGTATACAAACCTGGGCTGGAACGATTTCTACGCCGCGGGGTTTGAGGACTGGAACATGATGAACCTCCTCAAGGCGGGACTCTATTCGGCGGATAAGCTGAACACGGTTTCCCCCAACTACGCCGAAGAAACCAAGACCCACGTCCAGGGTTTCCGCTTGGACGGGGTTCTCCGCCACCGTTCCGCAGATTATATGGGCATCCTCAACGGCATCGATTCCGCCCTCTGGAACCCCAAGACCGACGACCTGCTGCCCCAGAAATACAGTGTCCAGGATATGAGCGGGAAGGCCAAGGCGAAGGAAGCGCTCCAGCGTGAATTCAGCCTGAGCGGGAAAAGCGATGTACCCATAATCGGCATGGTCACCCGCCTTACCGGACAGAAAGGGGTGGGCGCCCTCTTCGGCCCCGCCTACGGTTCCGCCTGGTCCATCTGCCGGGACATGAACCTTCAGTTTGTCCTCATCGGTACCGGGGAATCCTGGTGCGAAAATGAACTCCGCAGCCTTTCCGGCCGGCTGTCCAACTTTAAAGCCCAGATCGGCTATAGCGAAAACCTGAGCCACCTTATAGAAGCGGGGGCGGACTTCTTCCTCATGCCGAGCCAATACGAACCCTGCGGCCTGAACCAGATGTACTCCCTGGCCTACGGCACCCTCCCCATAGTGCGGAATACCGGCGGTCTTGTGGACACGGTAAGCAACTATAACGAGGAAAAAGGGACGGGCACGGGCTTTATGTTTAACGACCTGACCCCGTCGGCGATCTACAACACCGTGGGCTGGGCTGTATGGGCCTATTATAACCGTCCGAAACACATCGACGCCATGCGTATCCGGGGCATGAAACAGGATTTCTCCTGGGAAAAATCCGCAAAGGTATACATCGCCATGTACGAAAGCGCCTTAACCCCCGCCCCCTATGGACCCCTTTAGCATAGTTTCGAGAACGCACAAATACGAAGTATGGGGGCCTGGTGGCTGCAACAAATATCAGGAACCCCCAAAGGGTCCCCCTGATATTTTTTGCACCACCACCCCCGATAACTGGTCCTGTTGTGCGTTCTCAACATCCTGGGGTCCATAGGGGGCGGGGCCTTTATCGCATAATGATGCATACCCCCGTTTGGCGCTTAGTTAGACACTTCATTTGGCGAACCGCCTAGGAGAGAGGCTTTTGCCGCATAACGATGTATACCGCGTGGAGCTTAGTTAAACATAATTTGGCGAACCGGCCGGTGAAGCCATGCGCCACCGAGGCACGAAAGCACACTTACAAATAGTACGGAGTGGGGTGTCGGGAAGGAAACGTATGGAGGGACCCTCTGGGAGGCCCCATACGTTTCCTTCCTGACAGGCCCCCCCTACCAATTGTGTGCTTTCGGAAACCCAGTATGCGCATGGCTTCACCGGGTTATTGACAATGGTCTTTTTATACTATATTTTGTAAACATGGAGTTAGATAAAATACCATCAAAATATCGTGAAGATATCGAAATGGCAATAACATTACTCAAAAATGAAGGCTGCGAATCTGTTTTTTTATTTGGTTCCTTAGTAACAGGAAAAATTCATGCGTATTCAGATATAGATATTGGCATAACCGGATTACCAGCTAATAAATTTTTTAGAGTATATTCAATATTAGACAGAAAATTATCTAATAAAGTTGATCTCGTTGATTTTGATGACAATATAAAATTTTATACCCTTTTAAATTCTTTAGGGGAAATTGTAAAACTTGGATAAAAGTATTTCTGAAAAAATAGCATATGAAATTTCTCAAATAGATGAAACTGTTAGTGATGCAGAACCATTGATTAAATTATGTAAAGCCAAAAAGCCTGATCTTATTGAATGTTCTGCCGTTGCATTATTATTACATTCGTTTTATAACGGTATAGAAAATATATTATTGACGATAATGAAATACAAGGAAAATGGTTCATTAAACGGTAGTAAATGGCATACCGAATTACTTGATAATGCTTTTGAAGCAATGAATAATAGATCGGCTATATTTAGAAATGAGATAAAAGAAACTTTACAGGACTATTTATCATTTAGGCATTTCGTCCGGCATACCTATGGATTTAGAATAAAATGGGAAAAGATGGAAGATAAATTGAATAACCTTAAAGAAATATGGAAAATTGTTAAAGAAGATTTAAATAGTTTTATTAAAAATAATTGAAAAGCCCCCGCTTGGAGCATAGTTAAGCATAATTTGGCGAACCGGCCGGTGAAGCCATGCGCCCACCGAGGCACGAAAGCACACTTACAAATAGTACGGAGTGGGGTGTCGGGAAGGAAACGTATGGAGGGACCCTCTGGGAGGCCCCATACGTTTCCTTCCTGACAGGCCCCCAGTATGCGCATGGCTTCACCGGGACCGTATCTGCCACACGAAGCTGCTGCTTAGCCAGGCGAGGCGGGCTGTCCTGGAGATGGCGTTGTATGACCCTCCTTCCCGATGGGCGGGAATCCAATTGAGGGTATCGGCGATCTGGGTCTGAGTTTTTGGGTCCCCTAACCAGGCTATGATTTTATCCAGTTTTGCCCTTTTCTTTTCATTGCCAAAGGGGATGGCCCAGAGTATATCCGCCTGAAGGCCGAATTCGTGCCAGTCCTCCCGTTCGGGGAAACGGTTTGCTTCAAGGTTGCTGGTTTCCTGCAGGGGTTCCTGGCGGATACGGCTGAGGGGCGCGTAGAGCCAGGCCGGGGAGGAACGGTACAAGAGGGGCATGGCATCCATCCAGCCATAGGTCTCGGCGCCGGGCTGAAAACGGCGGTCCCGGAACAGGGTTTCCACGGCCTCTTCCCAGGGGGCTTCTTCCAAGGGGAAGATTCCGGGCTGCTGCTGCAAAAGCTGCGCTGTCCAGGCCCACACCACATTCCTATCCCGGCCGGGGACGATAAGGACCCCTTCCCCGCCTATGGGGGAATCTACCCGGGAACGGGAAACGGTGGGATCCTTAAAATCCCGGAACATCATCCAGGGGTCCAGTGCAAGGACCAATGCGCCCGAATACTCGCCGGCGGAGGCCAGACCGGGATATATGACAATGGGGGCCGGTTCAGCCCCCGGGGGACCCTTGGTGGTGATGATATAACCATACCGGTTTTTGGGAGGAATTCCGTCTTCGGGAAGCGCCGCCATGCTTAAACGCCGGGGCGGGGCGGATGTATCGAGGATCTTCCCCCACTGCGTCCGGTACGATTCGTCTACCAGCCATACGGGCCGGGGCCTGGTTACAAAAAAAACCACCGTACCAATAATCACCAACGCCAACAGCGCCGCTGTACTATATAACCGGTTTTTTCCGGTAAACCACTGCATCCGGAGGCGGTTTTTTGCTCCGCCCGCAGGCTTTATTCTTTTTCTGCTAATAGCTCAATCCCCCTAATGCTGCTTTTAGTATACTGTATTTTTGTGAATTCGTAAATAGTTCCGAGTCATTGAAGAGCTTAGGCGGAAGCTGCGGGAGGCTGGGATAGAGTAGTTGTGCCCTACCAAGGTCTGAACCTAAAAATAGCGTTGTGAAAAAAAAGGAGGAAGGGCTTGTGGTCCTCCCCTTCCTCTGGCAAATTAACCGCAAACGGCTTGCTAATACGTATCTTTACCGGCTTCCCGCAGCTTGCGATTGAGCTCCGTTATCACCCGGGTGTTTTCTTCAATCACCCGGGCGTTTTCTTCAATCACCCGGTCTCTTTCCTCAATTACTCGGGCGTTTTCCTCTATCACCCGCTCCTTTTCCTCAAGCATCAA
>NZ_AEEA01000012.1 GCF_000297095.1 Treponema primitia ZAS-1
AATGATAATATACGGCTCCTCTGCGGACAGGTCACGTAACCCCGCCCTGAGTAGTAAATGCCCATGATGCCTGGCACCTTTGCGTCCCAAAAATACCCGGCTACCGGTTTAGTGTGCAATAAGTTGCTTATTGGGCAACGAATTCCTCCCCCCGTTCTTCCTTAACCGTCAAACTTGATATGGCAAGGTACAAATACGGGTAGCCTTCTTCTTCGTAGGAGGAGTGACGTGACAATCTGTATGACCAAAAACCCGATTGCGATAAGGCACGCGCCAAGGGGAAGACGTTTGATAATTTTAATCATTTAAAAATCCCCTCAATTTTTTCCACCGCCGAATACGACTCTGAGTAATGAGAAAACGGATACGGTGACTGTTTAACGGAAGAACGGCCAAAGGTAACAATTCCAGCCAATATAAAGACAATACCCATAAAAAATAATAAGAAATCACTGATTTTAAGGAAGAGTTTATTCATTTTATTGCTCCTTTCTTATGTAGACAAGTGAAAGGAGGAAATATTTTAGTTTTCAGTAAAATAATGCATAAGGAAGATATGAAAAAACGACAGCTGGTTGTTGCCGGGTATAAACATTTGGTATGGGATACCCCTTTTCCCAAGTGATTTTGCCCGTATGCTCCTCAAGCTGAACAGGCAAGATTAAAAGGGCTCTCTTTCATCGCTATTTTACACAAAAGGAAGCGGCGTTGTCACCGGATGTAAATGTCAGTTTCTTGATATTAAGAGTATCTTTCAATAAAGAGTAGAAAACCTCGATCAAGTTCTCAACAGTTGCAACCTTCTTAACAACCACAAGGCGGCATTCCGGATAGGCCTTTGCAAGCTCAGTGTCAAAAGCTATGCCGACGCTGGTATTCCATGGCGAGCCGCCCTTAATTCCTTGTGCTTCATATACCTTGAGAAGTTCAGGAAGAATAGGGTCTTCTTTTTGTAAAATAATCGCATGATCAAAGTTTACTAAATATTCCCATGCATGATTTTTGATGCTATTGCAAGCCACAACAAAACCATTTGAACTGTTAACCTCACCTTCAACTTCCAAGGTTAATGTTCCGGTGTGTCCGTGAAGATACTGCGCTTCGCCGATATACCCTAAAAACCTATGCGCATATTGGATGTTGAGCTTTGTAATTGACGTCAACACTCTTTTATCTTCACCGGCCGTTTTTTCTTTGAACTGCGCAGCCGGAACATGGCATACCGGACAATGGGCCGGCGCGCCTTCGCCCACATAAACATACCCGCATTTTTTACAAACCCAGTTTTTCATTGTATAATTTCCCTCTCTCTTAAAAAAGATAATGGATATTGGTTGGGTTGTCAATAAAAATATTCAGGTCAAATTATGATTTGCCTAAAGATAGTATTGTTTGAGTAATTATACCATGTAAAACTGCTAATTGTTCAAAATTATATATTTTTATTGCATTTTTATCATAGAGCATTTGTAATTTTGAAGGGAACTCATCATCCCCCTCATAAAATACTAATTTGATCGGTATTTTGGGTAATATTTTATAATTCCAACTATACTTTCCATCCCTGTTTCCTTCTTCATACTCTATGCCAAACATATTCATTATTTTTTTAAGTTTTTCATAATCGTTACTAAATATATCTGCAAATTTTTTATTTGCCATTGATGCCATACCACTGCTTTCCCGAAATACACCGCCGGAAAATTGTCCCAGGGCACAATATTCATAGAGTGGTTCTATATTCGCATCTGATAATACATAATATCCTAATACACTTTTTAAGTCATATTCATACCCTTCAGACGCTGTTGTCCATATTGTTTTTTGATTAATAAGCTCTATATTGTCTTTTGAGACCTTATATGTCCGATCAAAAAAATTAATTAATACCGCATTTTCTGAAATTTGCTCTAGTCCAAGCCTTTTGGCACTATCAGAAAAATCACAATTATTCAGCAAGCTTACTACCCAATTACATGTTTTTACGTATCCCCTTTCCATTAAGTCCTCCAAAAAATATTAACAAAATAGTAAATATTTTGATTTTCTAATTTACTCTGTCACGGATGGTGCATAATTTGTAATAGTATCTAATACCCATTCCGCCATATTACGTACATGCTCGTTAGAATCGTTACATGCCTTTCTTATATAAAATAAATAATTTTCATTGTACTTATTCAACATTGCGTTAAGGGCATTTGTTTTCCATTTATATACATCGTCCTTAGCTATATAAAAAAATTTAGAAGATATAATGCTTTCTAAATAGGTATACTCCATTTCGATTATTTTTTCCAATGATATATGTTCCGCCAATTCATTTAATTGTGGGAATTGTTCATTTTCTACCCATTTGTCTTTATTAAAGGGGCAAATATCCTGACAAACATCACAGCCATATATCCAATTTCCAATATTATGATTATTTGGCTCTTTCCTCATATCCCAACCTTCCCAGGTGTTAAGGCATGATACACAGGTTGAACGGTCCATAGAATAAGGCTCGCGAAGTGATTTTGTTGGACAGGCCTTTATGCATTTGTTACAGTTATTTGGACAAGGTTTTGAATGATTATTATTTTTCATTTCCATATCACAATCTATCAACCATGCTTCCAAATATACCCAAGAACCGCTTTTTTCTGTATAAAAAAAATTATTTCGTCTAATTACCCCAAGCCCTGCCTTAAATGCCGCCCATCTCAGTGCGGTTAATCCAAATTTTCTTTCCGTAGCTGTTTTTAAGCCCGTTTTATTTAAAAACGTTTCAAACTCAATACTCGCCTGAAAATCTATGGATTGCTCATTTATTCTCCCGTCTACTAGATAATATTTGGCGATTAAATTTTTTAGATTATTTGGTATACTGTATTTGCCATATTTTCGTACACAAACAATAATTGATTTTGCCCATGGAAACCGCTCATTCAAATTTGTAAACCGATTCAATTTTTCTAAAATGCTTCTGGTATTAGGAAATTTTATAATACGATCATTTATTTTTTCAGCATAATCATTAATTTCGGAAATAGTTATAATACCACAATCTTCGTAACCGAGTTCCAGTGCCTTCTCTTTTATTAATTTTTCATTAACCATATTCACTTCTCCTTATTCTTAGAGTTAGCCCGGCTTAATCTTCTTAATTTACAAATCTTTTAAGTCCCTTATAATTTTTTTTAATTCATTGCCATCCTTTCCTAACCGGTAAAGCAACAAATGCCCTTCAAATATGGCTAACGCACGCTCGGCAGCAATGACTGCATTTGCTTTGGAAAAACCTGACCTTTTAAGTACATCTTCAAATATATCAGCCACACTTTTTAAAGTGGCATGGTTTTTTACGGCAATATCAGGATCAAGAAAGGCGGTTTCCATTCCCAATACCGCCAAAGGGCACCCATATACCCCCCCCTGTTTTGCTTTCTTGATGATAACTCCCACCAGTTTTTCGACAAAATCTTCCCAGGTTTTGCCTTGGGCAATCTTGGAAAATTTGGTTAGTATCATTTGGCTATGATATTCTGTTACAGATATGGCTAATTCTTTTTTACTTGAAAAATAAAAATAGAAAGAGCCCTTAGACAGGCCAGCTTTGGTTATTATCTCGTTTATTCCGGTTGCGTTATAACCATTTTCCAGAAATAAGTGAGCGGCGCATTCTATCAATTGTACTTTAGACTTTTCGCCTTTTAAACCTTTTGCATTCGGATCCATAATAATCTTCCCATTAAAACCGACTGGTCTATTATAATAGACCATACCGTACAAAATTGTCAAGACGGGGCAGTTTTGCCTGAAAATGGGAACACTTGACATGCGGTGTTTTAGTTGAGGTATAATCTGAGCCTTGGTAAAAGCGTGGTGAACATATTTTTTAGGAGGGCTTTATGAGTTTTTATGATGTTGCAGGCCATTGGCTTATCTACCTGATGGTGAGCATTGGCATCCTGTTCGTGGCGGGCCTTGCGGTAGTATCCATGCGGAAATCCTGGAAGCGGGCCATAGCAAAGGGCTTTCCCCGGGAAAAACTGATGACCGTGGTTAAATCCGCTGTTTCAGCCACGATTATCCCTTCCCTGGCCATTGTGATAGGGTTCTTTTCCCTGGTCACTATCCTGGGCGTACCCTGGCCCTGGTGGCGGCTTTCGGTGGTAGGGTCGGTTACGTATGAAACCATGGCCGCCGATTCGGCGGTCAAAGCAGCCGGGCTTGATATGACCAAATTAAGCATGGCCACCGCCGAGGATTTCGTGCTGGTGATGTTCGTCATGTCCATCGGTATTATCGGCGGGCTCTT
This sequence comes from Treponema primitia ZAS-1, assembly GCF_000297095.1. NCBI lineage: Bacteria > Pseudomonadati > Spirochaetota > Spirochaetia > Treponematales > Treponemataceae > Treponema > Treponema primitia. The sequence continues at coordinate 4,304 of NZ_AEEA01000012.1, forward strand.
CTTCTCCCCCTTTGCATCAAAATCGATACAGGCGGGGACCATGAAGCTTAAAGTCGGGGATAAACGCTGGGGCGCCCTGGGGAGCAGTGTTTTCTTCATGGTGATCCTGGCAGTGTTTGTGGTACCCCTGTTTCTTGACTACAGCAAGACCGGTATAGCAAAACTGTTGACCCTGGTAACCAGCGGGGTGATAACCGTCATTTTGAATGTTCTGGCGGACAAGTGTAAACTCGGCTGGCTGCGGGGTTTCACCCTTGCCCTCAGCCTCCTCTTGGCCATGGCGTCTTCGGTCCTCTGGGTCGGACTTTTGAATTAAGGAGAACAGTACAATGAGTGATACAAACAAGCTTGGCATTGATGCCGAAAGCAAAGCCCATATTGATTCCATGCACCGTCTCGGTCGTATCGGGGCGGCTATCGCCGTTGCAATTATGATCGGTATGCCCGTTATTGCGGGGATATATTTTAACGCCATGCCCGGTCTGGTCAAAATTATTACCACTTCCATCGGGCTTTTGGCGCTCTTTGTTCCCGGGGCTATTTCCGAAGTTATCGCCTATACCCCCATATTCGGAAGTTCCATATACCTGGCCCAGATAACCGGAAACATCATGAACCTGAAGCTGCCGGTGGCCAATGCGGCCCTTCAGCTTTTGGATGTGGAAAGCGGCACCGAGGAAGCGGACATCGTTACCTCCATTGCGGTGAGCGTTTCCAGTTTTGTTACCATCATAGTTATTTTCCTGGGGGTCCTTCTAATCCTGCCCCTGCGGCCGGTGCTGACCCTTCCTGCGGTTAAGCTCGCCTCGGGGTACATCGTACCCGCCCTGTTCGGTTCGCTTACCATCGGCGCTATCGGCAGTAATATTGGCGGCGGTATTAAGACTAAGGGCCGCTTAAAGGGAATGATACTGCCGGTCATTATTGTTGCTGCGGTGAATATTATTGTTGTGTATATTATAAAAAAACCCATGCTGCTTGCGTTCTACCAGGGCTTCCTCATGCTCGCCCTGCTGCCGATTTCCTATTTCGGAACCAAGCTGTTCTACAAGAATGGACAGATCCAGGTATTCCTGCCCGGAGAAGGAAAATAAAATGGGTGATAAAAAAAGACTTATTGAGTTGATAAACGGGAAAAAAGAAATTTTCGCCAAATTGAATGATCGTATCTGGGAATTTGCGGAAATCCGTTTCAGCCTCAAACAGTCCGCCGACGCCCTTTGCGGAGTTTTAGAGAAGGAAGGCTTCGCCATAGAGCGGGGGGTTGCCGGGATGGCCCATGCCTTTATCGCCAGTTACGGCAAGGGCAGCCCGGTTATCGGCATACTGGGCGAATACGACGCCCTGGCCGGTATGGACCAGGCTGCGGGGCTTAGCGAAAAGAAGGTCCTTAAACCCGGCGCCCCGGGTCATGGCTGCGGTCATGCCGCCCTGGGAGCCGGCACTGCGGCGGCTGCGGTGGGGATCAAGGATTATATGAAAGAGAAAGGGCTGGCCGGTACCATTAAATACTACGGCTGCCCTGCCGAAGAAAGCGGTTCCGGTAAAGCCTATTTGGCACGGGCCGGCGTTTATAACGGCCTTGATTCGATCCTTACCTGGCATCCCATGATGGAAAATGCCCTCATGGGCATAAGCACCCTGGCCAACTACCAAATATTTTTTAGCTTTGCAGGCCGGAGCGCCCATGCCGCCATGAGTCCCGATCAGGGCAGGAGCGCCCTGGACGCAGCGGAACTGATGAACGTGGGGGTGAATTATCTCCGTGAGCACATCATCCAGGAAGCCCGTATCCACTATGCCTACACGGATGTCGGCGGCGGCGCCCCCAATGTGGTGCAAGCCTCTGCGGAACTGCTCTACTTTATCCGGGCGCCCAGGCAATCCCAGGTGCAGGAAATCTACGAGCGGGTGGTAGACATAGCCAAAGGCGCAGCCCTGATGACGGGTACCACCATGAGCCTGCGCTGGGACAGTGCTTGCGCCAATATCGTTGTCAACGAAGTCCTGAGCAAAGCCCTGTACTCGAACATGACCTGGCTGGGATCAAACAGTTATACTAAGGACGAACTAGCCTTTGCACAATCCTTGGTGGATACCCTTGATGAGTCTTCCAAAAAAGGCATCCCGGCCAAAGCTGCCAGAACCTTCTTCGACAGGAGTCCTGAGGACCTGGCAAAAATAGCCGCCAAGCCCCTGGTTGATGACATTGCCCCCTATGCTTTCACCGATAAGGCCCTGCCCGCCTCTTCCGATGTGGGAGATGCAAGCTGGCACGCCCCCACGGCGCAGTTCACCACCGCCTGTTATCCCTACGGTACGGTGTCCCATTCCTGGCAGGTTGTAGCCAGCGGACAGTCCAGCATGGTTCACAAGGGACTTGACCAGGCGGGAAAGATACTAGCCCTGACTGCTCTGGACCTTTTGGAAAATCCCAAAATGATAGAGGACGCGAAAGCGGAATACAGGCGCCGCTTGGGGGGTGAGCAGTATCACTGTCCTATACCGGGGGAGGTAAGTCCCGAGGGCTGAAGCCTTTAAACAAATACAACGCATGGTTTCTGAAACCTTTGTTCAAAAACGCCGGTGGGGTGGGGAATCCCCATCGCGGGATGCTTGTAGAGTCTGCTTCCGCAGCCCCGCTTCGCGGGTCTACTACAGCAGGGAATTCCAAATATCCCGCACTGTGGCTCCCCCACCCCACCGGCGCCTATGTGCAGAGGTTTTAACTCCGTTTGTTTCACTTCACTATACAAAATGGTGTGGGGGGGAGGACATTGAAACAAATACTACGAACCGGTATGCGATTCAGGCGGGAAAGGCATTGATACAAACTCTGCGAACCGGTATGTGATTCAAGCGGGAAAGGCATTGATACAAACTCTGCGAACCGGTATGTGATTCAAGCGGGAAAGGCATTGATACAAATACTACGAAATGGCATGTGATTCAAGCGCAGAAAATATGATGCCAGCCGCTTCCCATCCTTCTGACACAGGCGGACGGGGGAGGGGCATCCCCGGCCGAACACATTTGGAATTCATCGCTGTAGTAGACCTGCGCAGCAGGGCTGCGGAAGCGAATTCTACAAGCGTGTGAGCGCCGGGGATGCCCCTCCCCCGTCCGTTTATGCCGATAAGTTCGGGAAAGAAGACCGTGAAAGATATATTAAATCCGCCGCATGGCTTCTCCACTCCGTCGGTAGTTTACCCGGCAAGACAATTACTGTTTTATCTGAGATGTTAAATTAACTATAAGTTTAGCTAATTCGTGTATTGACTTATTCATGCCGTTATTTATCCAGTGATATATAATACCAATAGTACCCGTAACGAAAAACATAAAATAGTATTCCTTGGTTTGCTCATCTGGCAATTTATCAGTAAGATATTTAAAAATATTTTTCCGGTACAAGGAGCTGAAAAGGGTTTTAAGAAAATTTACATTTCCATTTTCGCTAAATAACACATAAACTGATTTGTTATTATCCGCAATATGCTGCAAAATTTCTTCCAGGATTTGTAATGCGCCATGCTTGTCATTCTTATAAAAGATATTTTTATTAAGTATACTATCAAAAAAGACAAGCATTTCTTCTTCAGTTTTTTGGAGTAAACCATTTTGATCGGCATAGTGGGCGTAGAATGTTGAACGGCTTATATCGGCAAGTGCGCATATTTCTTTGACAGAAATGAGTGAAATTGGTTTCATTTTCATCAACTCCATGAGACTTTCACGCAAAACCATCCGTGTATAGCGAGCTTTTCGGCTTTCCTTTACTTGTTTGTCCTCCATAAATGGCGCTTCCCCCGTCTCTTTCCCTGACATTTTCCGGAATTTTATCCAGAAATGGACATAAACACCGTGTAGTGTATTCATTCACTATGTGTTTTATTGGACACCTTGTTAAGATTAGCGTATAAAGATTTTAAAGTCAATTATTTTTTGAAGGTGTAATTAATGAAGATGAAAGCTTGTATCATAGCCTGTATTCTGCTTCTTGTAACAGGAAATATTTTTGCACAATCTCCGCAGCTCTATATTGGCGGAAAGGCCGGCCTTGGCCTAATCACGGGACAGGGTGGAGCTGTTTTGGGGGGTAATCTTAATCCTATACAGCTTGACTGGCAGATGACCAAATTTTTTGTTCTTGGAACCGGAATGGGGTTTTATTTTGCCCCACAAACAAATCAAACAGCTCTGAAACAAACGGATCCCGGTTCCGGTATAATGGAAACCTATGCCGGCATGGAAACACACATGGTTTTCCCACTGATTTTGAAAGCAAACTTCAAACCAAGTATCTTTTCCGTTGAATTTGGCGGAGGTTTATATGTTTCTCCAGTATTAATGAATACAACGGTCGAAAAAACCAATAACAATGGATACACCGTTTCGGAAGCCTATGGCAAGAAACTTTTTTCAGTTGATCATCCTAATCCGTTTGGTCTTATTGCTTCCGGTAGTTTCGGAGTTAAAATTGGCAAAGGAATACTATTCTTAGATTTAAGTTACCTGAGAGATTTTTCCGAAGTAACTGTCAAATTCAATGACGAAAACATTGGCCATCATCTTTGGAATATGCTCGCCGCTAACATCGGCTATAAACATGGAATTTTATCCAAATAAAATCAGAAGGAGATTAAGGATATGAAAACAAAGTCTGGAATGCTTTTATTATTTGTATTGACCGGCCTATTTGTTTCGTGTGCAACCGGGGAATACATGAAAATGAATCCAAAAGAAAATGCGGAAGTACTTGGTTATGTTCAAAGTACATTTTTAGTGAACGGCTCTTTCAGATACCGAAGCACCATTAATACGCAAGCCTATATCACCCTATTGGCTGAGGCGCAAAATAAATACCCCGATATAACCATTGATATACGGAATATTACATGGGCAATTGGACAGGGCGATACTGCTAATAATAATTATGAGTACACAGCTATTGGAAAAGTTATTAAAAGGTAACCAAAAGTATCAGGCACACTACTTCACTATACAAACCGGTATGCAATTCAAGCGCAGAAGTTATGATGCCAGCACCTTCCCACCGGTATGTGATTCAAGCATAGAAAATATGCTGCCAGCCGCTTCTCATCTTGCCGACAAAGGCGGACGGGGGAGGGGCATCCCCGGCCGAGCACATTTGGAATTCCCTGCTGTAGTAGACCCGCGCAGCGGGGCTGCGGAAGCAGACTCTACAAGCGTGCGAGCGCCGGGGATGCCCCTCCCCCGTCCGTTTATGCCGATAAGTTCGGAAACAGGGACTGTAAAAGATATATTATATCCGCAACCGCTCCGCATGATGATAAGCCTCTGCGCGCAGCCCCTTAACCTGTTCATCCGCCAGATATTCGTCAAAAGGCATCATCCGGTCGATGATCCCCCCAGGAATATTGCCGGGTACTATCTCGATAATCCGGTTTGCCACGGAGCCTATGAACTCGTGGTCGTGGGAGTTGAAGAGGAGTACCCCGGGAAAGGCGATGAGTCCATCGTTAAGGGCGGTGATGGCCTCCAGATCCAGATGGTTAGTAGGTTCGTCCAGAATGAGTACGTTGGCCCCGGAGAGCATCATCCTGGCGAGCATACACCGGACCTTTTCGCCCCCGGAGAGGACGTTCACCGGCTTTAGGGCCTCGTCCCCGGAGAAGAGCATGCGGCCAAGAAAACTGCGCACGTAGGTATCGTCCTGGTCCGCGGAATACTGTTTTAGCCAGTCGGTGATTGATAAATCGGAGTTAAAAAAACTGCTGTTTTCCTTGGGGAGGTAGGAGAAGGCCGTGGTCTGCCCCCAGTAGTAGTCCCCTTCGGCGGGTTTGCTTATCCCTGCCAGGGCGTCGAAGAGGCTGGTCTTTGCCAGATGCTCCGCCCCTACTAAGGCTATCTTATCGTTCTTATTAACAGTAAAGGTAAGTTCCTGGGACAGCGCTGGACCGCCGGGGTTTTCAAGCCCCACACGCAGTTTTTCTATGCGCAGCACATTGTTGCCGATTTCCCGTTCCGGCTTAAAACCAACGAAGGGAAACCGCCTGCTGGTAACCACCACATTGTCCAGGTCCAGCTTTTCCAGCACCTTCTTGCGGCTCGTGGCCTGGCGGCTCTTGGCGGCGTTGGAGGCAAAGCGCTGGATAAATTCCTTCAGCTCCCGGGCCTTATCTTCATTTTTCTTTTGCTGATCCTTTGCCTGACGCTGGAGCATCTGGCTCATCTGGTACCAGAAATCGTAGTTCCCCGAATAGAGGGATATCCTGCCAAAGTCAATGTCGCAGATGTGGGTACATACCGCGTTGAGGAAGTGCCGGTCGTGGGAAACCACGATCACCGTATTGGGAAAGTTGATGAGGAATTCCTCCAACCAGGTGATGGATTCCAGGTCCAGACCGTTGGTGGGCTCATCCAAAAGGAGCAGGTCGGGATTGCCAAAAAGCGCCTGGGCTAAAAGGACCCGGACTTTCTTGGATTCATCCAGGTCCGCCATGAGCTTCCCGTGGTCCTCCTCGTCCAGTCCCAGCCCCGAAAGGAGCTGCCCCGCCTGGGATTCCGCTTCCCAGCCCCCAAGCTCGGCGAAATCCGCCTCAAGCTCGCTGGCCTTCATCCCGTCATCTTCGGTAAAGTCTTCCTTGGCGTAGATCGCCTCCCGCTCCTTCTGTACCGCATAGAGCTTCGCGTAGCCCATGATCACCGTTTCCATGGCGGGGTACTCCTCGAAGGCGAAGTGGTCCTGCCGGAGCACCGCCATCCGCTCGCCGGTACTGACGGACACATCGCCCTTATCATGCTCGGTTTCCCCGGAAAGTATATTGAGGAACGTGGACTTCCCCGCACCGTTTGCGCCGATAACGCCGTAACAGTTCCCGGGGGTAAATTTTAAGTTAACATCCTTGAAAAGGATACGCTCTCCAAAGCTGAGGCTGAGTTCGGTAACGGTAATCACTGATTGTTCTCCAAAGTTTTAATGCTGGGATCCATTGTACCGGAAAGTGAGGATTGTTTCCAGGGTTCTATTTATCGCTATAATGGCCGCGGCATTGGGATATTTCGATATTCATTTTTCCATCGCTTCAAGCTCTTCCATTGTTTTTACAATGAACTTCCCCTCATCCGCTTCTTTTATGGATTGTAACAATACTTTCATATTTGATTCGCTATAGAAGGGATCACTTTCCGCGCTGATTTCAAAGGGTATCTTCCTTTGCCGGACCGCCTGACGCACAAAAACATTGAACGCCGTACTTATGGTCATGCCCAATTCGCTGAAAAGCGATTCCGCCTGTTTTTTTAAGCCCTCGTCCATGCGTATATTGATATTGATCTGTGCCATTTTCTTACTCCTAATCCTATTGTATATAAATTTACGCACAAAGTCAATATATTTATATACTTCTTCGGAATGAGCCTCCACAAATCCCGCAAAAATATTAATTTTTACGGATCCGGTAAAGCACAATCCACCCTCGCCTCCTAATAGGGGGAGGAGGCACTTATGGCTATTTATCACACCAGGGATAACAGTATTAAGGGAGTATTTTACAGAACGGGCATTGAAAACCCCGGAAAACCTGCGTAAAGTGATAGATGACGTAGTAACCGTTCTGTTAAACCGCCTGGAATACCCCGAAGAAACAATCCGGGAGGTGACCATGCAGATAACGGGTAAGGAGGGTAATATGCTTTTTGACGGGTTTGTGGAGGCAGTAAAAGAAGAACGCCGCATTCAAAGAGAAGAAGGCCGAGAGGAGGGCCGGGCGGAAACTCTAAACGAGGTTCTGGAACTCTTAAAACAAGGATACCGAGCAGAAGAGCTTGAAGCAAAACTATCCGCTAAAGTCGAGCTCCGGGGTATTAAACCAGACGCTCAAATGAATTGAGAGACACTAGCCCTTAGACCTTCGGTCTATTCCTAAATATCCCCAAAATCTTGCCTAGGATACCCTTCTTCGCCGCAGTCTGCCCACCGGTTTGCGGCGCGGCCTTGGCTGTGGTCTGTGCGACTTGGTTTGGTCGCTTGGCTTGGCCGACCCTCTGGCCGCCGGGTCTTTGATTACCAGGTCTCTGGTCCCCGCCGCCCCGCCGTTTCTCGCCGGGCCGCTGGTCTGCAGACCGAGGGCTGCCGGGTCGTTGGTCGGGAGACTTTCCGCCATCCCGCTGATCCCGGGGCTTTCGATCTCCGCCGTCACGCCCGCGTCTGCCGGTGTTTCGGCCTTGGTCCTGGTCGCCCCTTCTTCCCTGGCCTTTTCCGGCGGAATCTTCGCCGGGCTTTCCTTCGTACTTCTGTTTGTAGTAGGCCATCCGCTCTTCTTGGGAAAGGCTGGCCAGCTCCGGCGCGCCGCGTCCGGAACCATCCCGGGGACCGGGACGCCGATCACGGCCTTCAGACCGAGCGGCGCCTGCCTCGCCCTGGGGGCGATCCGTGTGCGGCCTTGGTCCGGCATGCCGGGGGCTTTCGCTGTGATGGGGAGCTCCGGGAGGGCCTTCACGCCGGCGTCCATCACCGCGGTGCATACCCGGACCGGGACGCCGGCCGTCGCCGTGGCGGCCATCCCTCCGGCTGTCGCGGCCGCGATCATCCCGCCGGCCCCGATCGTCGTAGCTGTCGGTACGGATACGCATACCTTCGCTCTTGTCTTCCCCGTAGAGCGATTCGTCCGCAATGACGGAGGGTATCTTCTTTCCAATATATCGTTCGATGTCCGGCAGTTCGTAGACATCCTGTTCACTGGCCAGGGTGATAGCCTTGCCGGACTTTCCCGCCCGGGCGGTACGGCCAATGCGGTGAACGTAATTTTCCGCCTCGACGGGGATATCGTAGTTGATCACCATGGACAGGTCGTCAATGTCCAGACCCCGGGCAGCCACGTCGGTGGCCACCAGAAAGCGGGTCTTACCGGCCTTTACATCCTCGATGATTTTGAGGCGCTTAGACTGGGGCAGATCCCCCATGATAAATTCACAGTTGATACCGTTTATTTCCAGGCGCTTGGCCACAATTTCGGTGTACTTTTTGGTATTGCAGAAAATAATGGCGCTTTCGGGCTTTTCCCGCTGCAGAATACCCATGAGGAACTTCATTTTTTCATCACTGTGAACATGGTAAAGGACCTGCTCGATCTCTTCCACGGTCACCGTTTCCGGCTCAATTTCAATTTCGTGGGGGGTCTTGGTATACTCCCAGGCGAGGTTTTTGACCCAAGCGTTCAGGGTTGCGCTAAAAAGCATGGTCTGACGCCGGTCCGCAGGGGGAACTACCTTGATAAGCTTCCGCAAATCCGGGTAAAAGCCCATATCGAACATACGATCCGCCTCGTCCAAGACCAAAAAGGCGATATCCATAAGGTTCATGTAGCCGGAGCTGTTCAGATCCAGTACCCGCCCGGGGGTTCCCACCAGGATCTGGGCGTTATCCCGGAGTAATTGCTGCTGCTGAACGTAGCCAACCCCGCCGTAGAAGCTCCCCACGATAAAAGGGAGGTATTTCCCCAACTGTTTCGCCTCTTCCTCCACCTGAACCGCTAACTCCCGGGTGGGGACCATGATGATCGCCTTTTTTCCGTTTATAAGGGGTTCCGAAAGGAGACGCTGAAATATGACAATCAGATACGCGGCGGTTTTTCCCGTACCGGTCTGGGATTGCACATAGAGGTCCTGGCCTCCAAAGGCGCTGGAAAGCACCTGTTCCTGAACGGGCATGCAGCTTACATACCCCATTTCTGCTATGCCCCGCTGAAGATCGGGGTGTAAAGTAAATTCGCTAAATTCCATGTCCTTCCTTTATATAGGTTTTTACGAGAAGTGGGAAGGGGTGGAAGAAATTACCATGATTTGAAGAATTGTAACCACGAAGGCGCCAAAGGCACAGGGTTTGGTATAAGTTCGTTCCCTTTCGCCTTTGCATGCCTTAGCGGTCAGATTTTTCTTTTTTTTACTTGACAGGATTAAAAAACATATGTATCGTTGTTGTAGTATATACATATTATTTATATGTATATACTAGGAATTAATTTCGAGAAAAATTAAAAGGAGTGTAGTATGAAAAAAACGATTGCCCTGGGGGTAAGTCTTGTTCTTACCGTTATGAGCTTGGCGGCGGGGGGCGGTAAACAGGCAACCCCGGAAAATGTGGTTAATATTGCGGGGAGCGGCGCTCCAAGTCCCTATCAGTGGGTGGAAACCAACGGCCAGCTCGCGGGATATGATGTTGAGGTGTCCAACGAGATCGCCAAACGGGCGGGGTTGGTTCTGAAATGGGAAGCCACGGAATTTCCGGCTCTGTTTTTAGGCTTGGACTCGAATAAATACCAGGCGGTTACCAATAACCTCTCTAAAACAGAAGCCCGGGCGGCGAAATATCTGTATTCCGACAATTACTATATTCGGAATAAGATTGTCATTGTCCTTCGCAAGGGCAGAACGGATATCAAAACCATTGATGATCTGGTAGGAAAGAGTGTACCCATCAGCTCCACCGGCAACACCCACTCCCTATACCTGGAGGCGTATAATAAAGAGCACCCTAACGCCACGATAAACCTGGTGGTATCCGAGGCTCAGGCGACTGAACAGATCAATGGGGTTGCCACCGGCCAATATGACGCCGGGGTTACGGATCTTATCATTGTAAATGAAGTTATTAAGGCTGCCGGGGCGGAATTCACCATCGTTGAACTGCCCGATGAACTTCAGGAGGCCATTGCCCCTACCAAATCCTACTTCCTTTTCTCCCAGTCCAGTAAGGCGCTGCAGGAAAAGTGGGATGCGGCCCTGGCGACCCTCATTTCGGACGGAACCCTCAAGGATTTATCGATAAAGTATTTCGGATACGATTATTCCCGATAACCGTGCTGGTGATCACACAATAGAAATTATAACCACATAGGCGCAAAAGGAAAAATAAGGGGGTCCACAGGGACATTTATTCGCCTTCTACGCCTTCGTGGCTTATATTCTTTTTGTTTAACACCGGACACTGCTATTCTCAAATTTTTGCTTGACATGATTAAAAAACATATGTATTGTGTTTCTATACTATACATATTATTTATATGTATATACTATGAATTAATTCCAAAAAATTAAAAGGAGTGTGTTATGAAAAAAATGATTGCCCTGGGGGTTATTTTTACCCTTGCCGTCATGAGCCTTGCGGCGGGAGCCAAACAGGAGACCTCCACAAATGTGGTCAATATTGCCGGGGACGGCGCTACTAAGCCTTTTCAGTGGACTGAAGCGAATGGCCAAATGGTAGGATACGATATTGATGTGGCGAATGAGGTCGCAAAGCGGGCAGGTTTAACCCTCAAATGGGAACAAACGGAATTTCCCGCCCTGTTTTTGGGACTGGACGCCAATAAGTATCAGGTGATTGTAAATAATCTTTCAAAAACCGAGGCTCGGGCCGCAAAGTATATCTATTCTGATAATTATTACATCCGCAATAAAACAGTAATCGTTGCCCGGCTGGGGCGGACTGACATTCACACCATCGACGATTTAGTGGGGAAGAACGTGCCCATTACTCCAAGGGGTAACACCCAGTCCCTGTATCTGGAAGCCTACAATAAAGAGCATCCTAACGCCAAGATAAATCTGGTGGTATCCGAGGCTCAGCCGACTGAACAAATTAATGGGGTCTTTACAGGTCAGTTTGATGCTGCTGTTACCGAATATATTATCGCCAACGAAGTGATCCGGGCCACCGGGGCGGAATTCACCATCGTTGAACTGCCCGAGGATCTTCAAGAGGCCATTGCCCCTACCAAGTCTTATTTCCTTTTCTCCCAGTCCAGTAAGGCGCTGCAGGAAAAGTGGGATGCGGCCCTGGCGACCCTCATTACAGACGGAACTCTCAAGGATTTGTCGATAAAGTATTTCGGATCAGATTTTTCCCGGTAACCATGCTAGGGTCTTGGGGCAGATTCGTTAACGAAGGAGCGGACGGTGCCGATAATTGAGCGGTTTTTCAGCTTAAAATTTATGATGGGGACCGTCCCCGAAATTCTCTCGCGTCTGCCCCTGACCCTGTGGATTGCCCTGTCCTCCACGTTGATAGGCTGGGTGATCGGTTTTTTTACCGCAGTAATACGAATGCGCCGTATAAAGGTGCTGGCCCCTATATCGGATTTTTATATTTCCTTTATCCGGGGCACCCCCCTTATGGTTCAGATATACTTGACCTATTACGGCATCCCTATTGTTATTGCCTGTGTAAACGCCCTGCGGGGCCACCCGGAAGCGGTGGTAAATAGCTTCCGGCCCACCACCTTTGCTATCATCGCCTTTGCTATCAATTGCGGCGCCTACAGTTCCGAAACTATCCGGGCGGCAATCCAATCAATTGACCGGGGACAGATTGAAGCGGCCTATTCGGTGGGACTGACGGGTATTCAAACTATGAAACGGATTGTGCTGCCCCAGGCGCTGATTGTGGCAGTACCGACACTCAGCAATAGCCTGATGAGTAATATCCAGGGGACTTCCCTGGCTTTTTGTGTTTCGGTGGTGGATATTATGGCCGCAGCAAAACTCGCGGGGGCACGGGGATACCGCTATTTTGAAGTATTTGTGGTGGTAGCCATAATTTATTGGATCTCCTGTATGGTGGTACAAAGATTTATGAAACGCCTTGAAAAAAAGCTGCAAATTCCGGGACAAATCGAAATACAGTCTGCGGGAGCTTGAGAAAACTCCGATTGAAAGGAAGAGATCTATGGATATTCAAACATTGCTGGTTCAGGGACATATCAAACCGGATGAAGCCTATAACGCAGTAACGCTTCCTATTTATCTAACCACCACCTACCATTCGCCAAAATTTGGTGAACGGGGGAAATACGCCTATTCCCGGGGCGCCAATCCAACCCGTGAATACCTGGAATCCCTGGTTGCCCGGCTTGAGGGGGGAAGCTACGGTTTTGCCCTGTCTTCCGGCATGACCGCCATTGCCGCCGCCCTGGCGGTTCTCAAGGCCGGGGACAAGGTGCTGATAACCCAGAATGTATACGGCGGGACCGTCGATCTGTTAAACACTTTTTTTAAGGATTTCGGTCTGACCTATGAACTGGTTGATACCAGTGATGTGAAAAAACTGGAAGATCATTTTGATAAAAATACCCGGGCGATCTTGATAGAAACCCCCTCCAATCCCCTGCTCGACATTACCGACATTGGGGCGGTATCGAAGGCGGCGAAAAACCATGGGGCGATTACCATCGTGGATAATACCTTCATGTCCCCCTATTTGCAGCTTCCTCTGGAATTGGGTGCGGACATTGTGGTGGAAAGCGCAACCAAATTTTTGAGCGGCCACAGCGATGTTATTGCCGGAACGGTGGTAACCAATGACGCCGCCCTGGCGGGAAAGATCCGCGCCTTTCAGCGTTTAGTGGGGGGCATCTCCCAGCCCTTTGACGCCTATCTCCTGGTTCGGGGGATCAAAACCCTGTCGGTACGGATTGATCGGCAGGTGGAAAACACCGCAGGGATTGTGGAATTTCTCCGGAAAAGTCCTGCGGTAGAAAAAATATACTATCCGGGACTGCCGGAACATCCGGGGTACGCCGTAAATCAGCGGCAAGCCAAAAGCCCCGGTTCAATACTTTCATTTTTGCTCAAACCGGGGTTTGATATCGGGCGGTTTTTCGATTCCCTGAAGCTCATAACCGTTGGGGCAAGTTTGGGAAGCGTAGAAACATTGATCCAGCATCCGGCTACGGGGAGCCATTCCGGTTTCAGTCCGGAACAGCGGAAAGCTGCGGGGATTAGGGATAACCTCATCCGTCTTTCGGTGGGCATTGAAAATGCCGGGGATCTTATTGAGGATTTACACAATGCCCTTGGGGCAAGCAAACTATAGGAGTCTATGAAATGCCGGAGATCAAATACGCAAGTCCTATTGATGAAAAGAAATACGGTTCCTATTCCGCCCTGACCGACAGTGTTGATTCCTTTGAGGAAGAAACCTTTCGTTTTGGTGAGCGGATCGGGAAAGGGGATTACCCCGCCGAAAGTGGGCGCTATCATATCTATCTGCAGTATGTGTGCCCCTGGGCCCAACGGGTCCAGATCATCATAGACTACCTGGGTCTGGGGAATGTCATATCCTATTCCTACCTTGATCCCCTGCGTGACGCACGGGGCTGGGCTTTTCGGGAACGTACCGGACCTGACCCGGTGAATGGGTTCACCCTGCTTCGGGACGCCTATTTAGCCACCGCATCTAATTTTAAAGGGGTGCCTTCAGTTCCGGCAGTTTGGGACCGGAAAACTGCCCGTCTTATAAACAACCGCTATGATGATACTATTCACGATTTTTCCACCGCCTTCGCTAATTTTCAAACACCGGGGGTTGACATCTTTCCTGTGGAATTACGGGAAGAAATTGACAAGCTTCTTCCCTGGATATCCGAAAAAATTAACGAAGGGGTCTACGAACTGGCCTTTGCCCTTACCCAGCAGAAGTATGATTTAGCGGTAGAAAATCTCTACGCTGCCCTTGATTCCCTGGAAGAACGTTTATCCCGAAGCCGCTATCTTTTTGGAAACCGGATCACCCTGGCTGATATCTGTCTCTGGGTAACCCTGGCGCGGTTTGATCTGGTCTACTACCCCCTGTTCCGGGCAAACCGGCGGCGGCTTATAGATTTTCCCAATCTATGGGGCTATGCCAGGGAACTCTACGCAATTCCGGCCTTTAAAAAAGGAAGCCGCTTTGATTATATCAAGGAGACCTATTATACAAACTTTGCGTATCTCCTCTACAAGGGAATTATCCCGGCGCTCCCTGAGCTAGATTGGGATGCTCCCCATGACCGCATTCGTCTGTCCTGAGCAGCGGGAATACCGGATATGTCTGATACCATAAAAGTACGGATCAGTGATGTACACAAAAGCTTTGGGAAGACTCCCATATTACAGGGTTTGAGTCTGACCGTCTGGGAAGGGGAAGTGATGGTTATCCTGGGACCCAGCGGATCCGGGAAGACCACCCTTCTGCGGTGTATCAATTTTCTTGAGCGTGCAGATGCCGGGACACTTACCATCGGCAATATCAGTGTGGATATGCACAGCGTTTCGAAAAAGCATATACTGGAAGTACGGCGTAAAACCGCATTTGTGTTTCAAAATTTCAATTTGTTCCGGCATAAATCCGCCCTTCAGAATGTGATGGAAGGTCTGGTGACACCCCGGAAGATACCGGAGGATCAGGCCAGGGCTCTTTCCCAGGCCGCTCTGGACCGGGTTGGACTTCAGGACAAGTACGATTCCTACCCCTCCCAGCTTTCCGGGGGACAACAGCAGCGGGTGGCTATTGCCCGGGCCCTGGTCCTGAACCCTGAGGTAATTCTCTTTGACGAACCGACCTCGGCGCTGGACCCGGAACTGGTGGGAGAAACCCTGCAGGTTATAAAAGATGTAGCCAGAGACGGCATTACCATGATCATTGTTACCCACGAGATTTCTTTTGCCGCCGAAGTTGCTAATCATATTGTATTTATGGATGGCGGCGTGATAGTGGAAGAAGGGGATCCCCGGGAGCTGCTCTCTAATCCCCGGGAAGAACGGACCAAACAGTTTCTCAAGCGTATCCGGCCTGAGCTGAGCTATTCCATATAGTTTTACAAAGAGGGGTTTCTGAGCAGTTCCCGCGGCTTGGATCCCTGGGCGGGTCCCACAACGCCGTTGTGTTCCATCAATTCCACCAGCCGGGCCGCCCGGTTGTAGCCTATCTTGAGGCGGCGCTGGATATAGCTGGCGCTGGCCTTTTGTTGCTGCATCACAATTTCCAGGGCTTTTTCGTAGAGGGGATCATCCCCGCTGTCAAAAAGGGAGGGGCCAAGATCGTCATCCTCATCGTCGATGAAGATCTCGTCGTCGATATAGTCGGGCTCGCCCAGGCCTTTAACATAGTCCACCACCCGCTCCACCTCTTCTTCGGAGACAAAGGCCCCCTGGATGCGGATGGGGAAGGGGTCCACCACGCCGGCGTAGAGCATATCGCCCTTGCCCAACAGTTTTTCTGCGCCCACCAGGTCGATGATGATACGGCTGTCCATTTTACTAGCCACCATAAAGGCGATACGGCTGGGGATATTGGCCTTGATAAGGCCGGTGATTACGTCGATGGAGGGGCGCTGGGTGGCTAATACCAGGTGGATTCCCACGGCGCGGCTCATGGCGGCCAGGCGGGCCACGGTGTTTTCCAGTTCCTTCCCGGTGGTGGCCATGAGGTCGGCAAACTCGTCGATCACCACCACGATATAGGGCATGTGCTCCGCCGCCATATTCCGCTCTTTGATACGCCGGTTGTAGCTCCGTATGTCCCGGACGCCCATGGAATCCAGGCAGGCGTAGCGCCGTTCCATTTCGTAGATACAGTACTGCAGTGCCTGGAAAGCTTTTTTCGGCTCGGTGATCACCGGGGTTAAAAGGTGGGGGATGTCGTTGTAGAGTTTTAGCTCCACGATCTTCGGGTCTATCAGGATGAGCCGGCAGTCCGCGGGGGAACGCTGGTACAATATAGAAAGAATCATGGCGTTAACGCAGACCGATTTTCCCGAGCCCGTAGCTCCGGCGATAAGCAGGTGGGGCATCTGTACGAGATCCACGGTCTGGGCTTCCCCGGATATGTCCTTCCCCAGGATCACGGGGATCTCCATCTTCTTTCCCTCGTGGTCCTTTTCCCGGCGCAGTTCACCCTCGATGATCTCCCGGAGGGACACGATGTTCCGCTTGGCGTTGGGTACCTCAATACCCACGGCGTGCTTGCCGGGGATGGGGGCCACGATACGGATGGACGATGCGGCGAGCCGCAGGGCGATATTGTCCCCAAGGTTTACGATCTTGGAGAGCTTTACCCCCGGCGCAGGAAGTATGTCGAACATGGTGATCACCGGCCCCTTGCTTATGCCCGTAACCTCCGCCTGTATCTTAAATTCCTCCAGGGTTCCCTTCAGGGTTACCGCCGCAGCCCTGGTGGCGTCGTCGATGATCCAGTACTGGCCGTCGGGGTACTGGTTAAGTATCCCCTCCACGGGCACCTTGTATGCGCCCCGGCGTTTCGCTTTCGGCGCTTTCCCCTTAGGCTGGGTATAGGGCAGCTCTGACTCGTCTTCCGCCCCGGAAACGGCGCCCGGCACTATCCCCGGGGGGATGTCGTCAAACTCCGCTTCGTCATCAGCTTCGTTATCGTCATCGGATTCACCAGCCTCGATATCAGATTCATCGGCATCATCATCGATATCGGATTCATCGGATCCAATATCATCCTCAAAGTCCCCGGATTCAAAAAAGGGATCCAGTCCGATCTTGTCGATAGAAGGCAGATCCGACTCAGGGTCAGGCTGATATTCCTGTTCCGCCGGTATCGGCTCCGGCAGGGATAAGGGCCGCGGAGGTTTCTCCGGGGGCTTTTTTGGTTTTTGTTCGTACTTGATAGCTTCAGGGCCGGGGAAAAAGAGGGAGGTCAGGGCCATGATCAGGAAACTTTCTATCACCGTCATGAGGATGATGATCAGGCTAAAACCGATGCGGCCGGTTTTTGCGAGAAAATCCCATTCCAGGGAACGGACATTAAAGTCCCGCAGAAAGGCGAAACCTATGGCCAGGGTTAAAAAGGGAAAGGTAGTGCCGGTAAGGATGAAAATCCGGTCCGGCCGGAAATGGGGGTCCGCCAGAATCACGGCGGCAATCAGCAGGTAGAGGGGAATCGCAAAGGACAGAATACCGTAGGCGCGTACCAGAAAATCCCCGGGGCCCTGGGCAAGATCGGGCTTATTGAGCAGCGCCCCGGTTATGGAGATCCCCAGAAGCGCCGCAAGAAGCCCAAGGACAAGGGCGGCAAAAAGCGAAGCAACCCGGAAGCGGAAATCGGGACGGGCAAAAAAGACCTTCACTATTCTCAGGGGTCAAACCTATTCAATGGCACGGGCCGATTTCCTCCATTTGTGGTGATTCGAGACGTATGTCCTATCTATAGATATCGGCAATAACTTCTTCCATCGTCATACCATAATACAGATATCCGTAGGCAGCGGCGGCGGCCAGGACTTTCCGGGCGTATTCCCGGGTTTCGTTGTATTCAATGGTTTCCAGGAATAGGTCCCCGGGCAGTTTCGGCTCGGCGTTACGCCAACGGCGGATCCGGCCTATGCCGCCGTTATAGGCCAGCAGGGCAAGCATGGGGCTTTCGGTACGGTCCATGAGGTAGCGGAGGTACACCGCCCCCAGGTGAATGTTTGCCGCCGGGTCCTCCAGGTGTATCTCCCCGTCCTCGGCGTAATCGGGGCCCCCCTGTCGGCTAATCCGGCCCGCCATGTCCTTGGCGGTGGCGGACATGAGCTGGGTCAGCCCCACTGCTCCGGCTGAGGAATGAATTTCCGGGACAAAGGCGCTTTCGGTACGGATAAGCCCAAAGAGGAGCTCCGGGGGGATATCCGCATCCCGGGCATGGCTCTCCGCCAAATCCCCAAAGGCGCGGGGATAGTAGAGCTCCATATCCCGCCGGTTCATCCCATAATGCTCCCGGTCCGTATAGAAGGAAACCACCCGTATGGATTCACCCCAGCGTTCCGCCTTGGCAAAGGCGGCGGCCAGGGTCCGCAGTTCTTCGGGGCTGAACCTTTCCGCATCAGTTTGCAGATAGGTAAAGGCAAGGTGAGCGGCGCCGTACTCAAAAAAGCCAAGAAGGAATTCCAAGTCATCGGACGTAGCATTGGATCCCTGGTCTACAGCGCTTTGGTCCGACAGCCCGGGCACGGTATTCACCCCCAGCCGGGAAGCGGCCATGGCCCGGTAATAAAAGGAAGCGTTCCCCTGGTTCAGGGCGATTCGGAAGTACTCCTCCGCAGACTTGGGAGCGTCGGGCATAAGGCCTTCGGAGACGGCCCGGCCCAGGATATAGGCGTATTTTGCGATACTTCCCCCGTCGGAGCGGTTTTCGAGAAGGGCAAATACCTCCGCAAGGGTGTTCCAGCGGCGCTTAACCACAAGATACCGGGCCAGGCGATCCAGGATGTCGGAAAAATAGCCGTCCTGATTCCACCTGGGCAGCCACCGGCTTATAAGGGAGGCGGTTTCCCCGGGCTGTTCCTGAAGACTCATGCTGAGGATATACCAGATACAGACATCAGCCTGAAGCGGATCGGCGGCATAGTCCATGGCCTGGGCAAAATAGTCCGACCCCTGGGAATAATGGCCCAGTTGGCGCTGGATTCTACCCATATAGTAGAGAATGCGGTACCGTAACTCCGGGATGTCCAGGTCCTTACGCTTATTCCAGTCCAGGAACAGATCCATCCCCTCGGCCGGGGCGGAGCCGTACAGAAATGCCCGGCCCAGATCCCCCAGCAAAGCGGGGTACTGAACGAAAAGCCCCTCCTCCAGTTCCAGGGTCTTCCGGAAATGGACCAGCCCCTCACCGTAGGCCAAGCGGCTTATGGAAAAATGACCCGCCACTGCCTCTACCCGGGCGGAACCTATCGCATCCACAAGCCGGTCGCCTATTTCTCCCAGAGCCCAATGCTGCGCAAGGGCAGCTTCCCCGGAAGCCTCGGAGTTTTGGTTTAGCAAAAAATCTGATAACGCTTCGGAATCTCCGGAGCCCGATTTGAAGGCAGAGAGGAGGATGAAGGCGCGGTCCCAGGCTTCGAGATTAGCCGTATCTCTATACAGGGTAACAAGTTCTGCAAAGCGGCCCAGGCGGTAGAGGCAGGCGGCCCTGAGGGTCAGAATAGCCGGCTGGGCTTTTAGCCGTACCTTGGATTCCAGGCGATCCAGGAAAGAACGGACCGAAACGGCGTCCCACTCCAGGATGAACCGCAGCAGTTCCCGGGCAGCTTCCCGCTGGACCCTCCCCTTCCCGTCCAGCGCCGCCTCGAACAGCGCCGCTTCCTGTACGGGAAACTTCGTTGCAAGCAGCGCATCGGTCTCCGTATCCTGGGCCTTAAGCAATAACCCGGCGTAATAGGGCGCTGAAACGTGGATACGGGCAAGCTCCCCCATCGTGTCCGGGGGACTATCAAGGATGAAGGTGATATCCCCATTCCGCAGTTTTTGCGCCGCCTCGTCCCGGTTTATACCCAAAACTGTGTTATCGGCGCCACATGATACGAGACCAAAGAAGGAGACGATGATAATAGATAAAAACCGGGGTGACAATGAACCCTTAATTTCTTGGAGGAATCCTGATGGTGGTTCCTGAAATAATACGATCCGGATTCCGAATATTATTAAACCGAGCGATACGGGGATACAACCAGGGATTGCGATAGAATGCCTCCGAAATATCCCATAGTGTATCACCCCAGCGTATTTTATAGGGCGCTCCATTTCTGGGAATTGTCTGGGGAACCTTATACGAAGCTACCGGCGCCGGGGTTCGGGTCCGGGCAGCCCGGGGTGCTGCTCCGGGGGCTGCAGCTTTGGGCTGCTGCTGGGAAGCGGAGATAACCGGTACCGCCGGGGCTGGGCTTGCCGGGGCCGGGCTTGCCGGGGGCGGAGGCGTGGTTTGCTCCGCCGGAGCGGGCGTTACCGCAGGGGTAGAAGGCGCCGGGGTTTGCACTGCTGGGGCGGACGCTACCGGAGCAGGTTTCGCCGCCGGGGTGGGCTCTGGGGGCACCGAAACCGCCGTACGGCTCCGGCCGCCGGTCCGAATCGCTATGCCCGTATTGTTAAAGAAGAAAAAATAGACCACACCGCAGACCACCAGGAGAAGTACAACGGCAACTGCCGCCAAACCCCAGGGAACGCTCTTTTTTTCACCATTGTTGTGTAGGGAAGATGCTTTATCATAGAGCCCCCGGGGAGGATGTTCGCTGGAATCCAGTTCAAATTCGGGAATTTCCTCGTCCATCCCATCTTCTTCCATAGAAGTAAGGGAAACACTCAGGTGCTGTTTTTCGCCGTTTACGGAGGTATCCAGGTCCACGGCGTCCGCGGAAATTTCCCCCGCAGCGTTAGAAGCGAGAACCATCTCTATGGAGGGCTCCCCCTTGGGCCGGGGTTTTAGATTCTCCACCACAAGGCTACCGACATACAGGGCATCGGCCATGGTCTTGGCAAAACTATTGTAGAGATCTATCTGAACACTCTTCTGATTATCATGAACGGTGGTAAGAATAAGCCGTTTTTTGATCGATGAATTTTCCTCCATAATGGGATAAAACTCACCATTTGCGACCTTAATACCAATAGTTGACGCCATTGGTTTTGCTCCTTTAAAGAGAAAAAACTCTTACCTAGACTTTAGTCGTGGTTATTACCATTGTCAACCGTTTTAATAGGAGGATAAGGTCCGCGCGGGGAACTCCGTTGCAAGTCACGGGAAATCTTGAAGAATGTTGATTTTTTACCGATACTGTCATCATGGGTGGATTCATTCCTATTCTGGCCGCTGTGGTGGTGCTTATCCTCGGTGTTTTCATTGCCATAACGATTATGGGTCGTTCTAAAGGTATAGGAGACGACGGCAGCGGAAAGAAATCAAAGGGCAGGGATGCCATCTTAAAGGATGTCAATAAACGCCTAGCCCAAAATCCCCATGATCTCCAGGCCCTGACAGCCCTGGGGAACCTGTATTACAAAGAAGAAGCCTGGGATGACGCCTATAAGACCTATGAGATACTGATGGAAATTGCCCCGGGACACCAGGATGCCAATCTATTTGAAATAAACCTCCATTACGGAATTTCCGCCCTGAAAAAGGGCTTGCAGAATGAGGCTTACAAGGGTCTTTCCGCCGCCCGAGCCCTTAAGCAGGATAATTTTGAGGTCAACTTTAACCTGGGGGTTCTGGAATTCCAGAAAAAGAGTTACGAGAAGGCCATACAACTGCTCCAGCAAGCCCGGACCCAGGATCCGGAAAACCCGGCCGCCCTGCGCTACCTGGGACATGCCTTTTTTAAGCTTAAAAAATACCGGGAAGCCATGAATTTTATCCGCAAGGCCATCGAAATTGCCCCGGATGATAAGGAATCCCTCTATACTTTGGCGGAATGTTACTACGATGCGAACCAGGTTGATCAGGCCCTGAAGATTTTCAGCCACCTGCGGCCCGACCCGGTGATGGGTCCCAAGGCCAGCCTCTTTGCGGGGACCATTAACATGAACCAGCACCAGGAAGAGAAGGCCATCCTGGACTTTGAGATTGGGCTGAAACATCAGAGTATCAAACCGGATGTTTTACTGGAATTAAAGTACCGTCTGGCTACCCTGTTTCTTAAGCGGCAGGAAATCGGTAAGGCCCTGGTCCACCTTAAGGATATTCAGAGTATCAACGCTTCCTATAAGGATGTGAACATCCTCATCGGAAAATACCAGGAACTCAACGCAAACAAAAACCTGCAGATCTTCCTCATGGCCCCATCGGCGGATTTTGTCGCACTCTGCAGGAAGGTGGTGATGAGTTTTTATACCAAGGCCAAAACAAAGATCACCAATATTGCGGTAAATAAGAACGAATGGGCGGATATTCTTGCGGATGTTGACACCTCTAAGTGGTCCGACACGGTGATGTTCCGTTTTATCAGAACCCCGGGCTCCATCGGGGAACTTATCATGCGGGATTTCCACTCCCACCTCAAGGATGCAAAGGCCGGCAAGGGTATCTGTATCACCGTGGGGACCTTTTCCGATGAGGCCAAACGATTTACCGAAGCCCGGCTCATCGACCTTATCGAGAAGGACCGGCTCTCTGCGATACTGAACAATGTGGATGCCAAAGCCGCTGCCGCAGCTCCGGCAAAAAAGAAATAAGCTTCCCTTAATACAAAAGTTTTTCCCCAATTTGGTCGATATCTGTAGGTATGATGAATACGAATAGCGCCAATTGGAGTTCTCATTTAATACGGTTCTTCCCCGGGCTGGGTATTGTCCTTTCCCTGCTTACATCCTGCGCCACCCCTCCACCACCCCCTCCCCCGCCGCTGGTGGAGGAAATTGTCAATGACGATGTCTGGACCCTGCTGGAAAACGGCGAATTCGGCGCCGCTCAAAAGTTTTTTGTGGGACAGACCCGGATCGATTCTACGGATCTCAAGGGCCGCACCCCACTGCATATCGCAGCGGAAGCCCGGAACCCGGAAATGACGGCCTTCTTTATTGCCCAGGGCGCTAAAGTAGATTTACTGGACCGTGAAAATCATACTCCCCTTTCTGTGGCCGTGGAGAAACGGGACAGCGCAAGCGCCCGTCTGCTCATTGAAGCCGGCGCCAATATTCATCATCCCCAGCCGAAGCGGCAAACCCCTGCGGTGGCGTCCATCGCCATAGGGGGCGATTTCCTGAAAACAGTATTGACCCCCACCTCACTTAAGGCGGTGGATACCAACGGCAGAACCATGCTGCACCTGGCGGCCATAGCGGGAAATGCATCCTCCGTAGAGATCATCATTGATGCGGAGAGTAATCTTAAAACTGCGGATAAGGACGGAAAAACCGCCCTGGACCTTGCCTTAGAAGAGGTAAACTCTAAAGACCATTTTGATGTGGCGGAAAAACTCATCCTGGCGGGCGCTTTCTCGGAGAACCCCATCTATAACCACCTTGCCCCGGCGGTACGGGCCTCAAACTACAACACCCGTATCGGTGACGGCATTGCTCCCCTGCACTTTGCTGCGGGAGAAGGCTATACCGGGATGGCCCAATACCTCCTGGATAAAAATGTAGATATCAATGTTAAGAACGCTGCGGGAACCACCCCCCTCCACGAAGCGGCCCGATCGGGAAATCTTATCATCATGGATCTCCTCCTCCAGCGGGGTGCGGATGTAAACGCCCAGGATGCCAAGGGAAATACCCCCATGCACATCGGGACCCCCCTGGCAAGCCACATGGGAGCCCTGTCCATGCTCCTCCTCAACGGGGCGGACCCGAATCTTCGGGATGAGCACGGCGAATCTCCCCTGCATATATTGATATCCCTGAACCGGACGCCGGAAACAATCGAAACGATTTTAAAAGGCGGAGCGGATGTATCCATCAGAAACGTTGAAGGAAAGACCCCGCTTTACCTTGCGGTCCAGGAAAACCGCGTTGACAGTATTGGTATCCTCCTCAAGTATAAGTCGGATCTCTTTGCGGCGGATAACGAAGGTGTTACCCCCTTTGAATTAGCCCTGCGGGACAACAGCCCGGTGCTGCCCGCCCTGATTACCGAAGAAACGGTGCTTCAAAGCGACAGTACCGGGAACACCGCCCTGCATATCGGGGTGAAGGTCCACGCGGATACGGACATCCTGGCCATCATTCTGGATAGAAAAGCCCTGGTCAATGCCCGGAATAAGGCGGGGGATACCAGCCTTCATATAGCGGTTAGGGAAGATCTGCAGGAAGCAGGAGAACTGCTTATTGCCCGGGGAGCGGATATCTTTGCCAATAACGCGAACGGGGAAAGTCCCCTCTACCTGAGCTTCCCTGAAAAAATACCCCCGGGGAAAGTCCGGGAGTGGATACTCAATTCCACCACCGTCCGGGCCCGGGATGGGGCGGGGAATTCGATACTCCACTATGCCGCCCAGTGGAAACTGGACACCCATATCCCCCTGATCGTGCAGAAGGGTGTAAACCCCGATGTCCCCAACGCCATGGGGGAACCGCCCCTGTTTATGGCGGTTAAGGTAGATTCCCGCAACACCGTTCTCGCCCTGCTTGCGGCGGGGGCCCATATTGAAACCCGGGATTTCCAGGGAAACAGCTGTCTCCACGCAGCGGTACGGTGGAATGCGGTGAATGCGGCCCAGACGCTTATCAGTAAAGCTGCGAACGTCAACGCCCATGCCCTGAACGGGAAGACCCCCCTCCACGATTCCATACGCTGGGGCATAATCCAGATGGAAACCCTGCTCATCAGCAACGGTGCGGACCTGGAAGTCCGTGATACCGAAGGGAACACCCCCTTCATGGAAGCGATACTCGCCGGCTACCGCGCATCGGCGGAACGGCTTGCCGAAATTGGGGCGGACCCCAATACCCGGAACAACCGGGGAGATACTCCCCTGCATATTGCCGCCGCCCAGGACCGGGTCGACATGGTCACCCTCCTCCTCGGCTGGGGCGCCAAGATCCACGCAAAAAATATTATGGAGAAGACCCCCTTCCAGGTCGCCCTGGCAACTTCCCCCCGGATGGTTTCCGCCCTGCTCACCAGGGAATGGATCGGTGTGCCGGATGACAACGGCCACTCGCCCCTGCATATCGCCATCCTGTCAAACGCTTCGGTGGAAATACTAAAAACCATCATTGATATGGGTGGGCGGGTTTCGGCCATTGACGCCGACGGGAAGACCCCCCTCAGGCTGGCCCTGGAAAAAGATAAGTGGGACCAGGCCAAACTCCTGGCCGATGCGGGGTCCAACGTCTTTACCGTGGCCGGTGACGGGAAGAGCCCCGCAGAAATCGCCATTACCAAAGGACGGGAAGCAATAAACGCCACCTTTAGCGGCAGGGCTATCGCCGCCCGGGACCCCACGGGAAACACCATTCTGCACTACGCCGCCCACACGGGTACACCGGATCTGGTTTCCCTGCTCATCGATCTGGGGGCGAATAAAACTATCAGGAATATTTCCTCCGAAAGCCCGGGGGATGTGGCGCTGAAATGGCGTCGGTCGGATATCGCAGCGTTACTGAATAGTTAGGGTTTGAGGAAACCACGGGAGCCGGACGCTCGCACGCTTGTAGAGGCTTTTTGCCGGGAATTAACGGACTTACCAAGGGCAGCGTTGTCCTTCTGGATCGGAGTAACAAAATTGTTTTTTCAGGGGATGCCTGTAACAGCAATACTCTTTTACGCCGGTCGGTATAGCCCCTGCCCTCATCATGCGGTATACTTACCCCTGAGGAGATTACAATGAAACAGATTTTTCTAACCCATGCGAAATACCTTCAGGATAAGGACAAGAAAATTGTTGCACTGCTGGACACGCTTTCCAATGATGACCGGGAAAAGGACCGGGGAGGCTACTACAAGAGCCTTTCCGAGCTTTTCCGGCACATAGCCGGGGCCCAGGGCATCTTCCTGGGGGCCCTGCAATCATCCCTGCCCGCTGACTACAAGGCGAAATCGCTGTCCCTGCCTGATGCCAAAGCGCTTCCCGAGGGTGTGTTAACCGAAACCCAGTGGAAGGAAATCAAGGCTTTCAGCGAAAGGGCAAACCAGGCGCTGGTCGATATTCTTAACTCCCTCAGTGATGGGGATCTGAAAATTCAGACCAAGTGGTTCACCGGCGACATGGTTCCCCTGTCCTACGTGCTGAGCCAGCTCCTGGTACATACGGTGCATCACCAGGGAGCGATATCCCAGATACTGGATGAGATGAAGATCGACAACGACTTCTCCGGTATAAGCGCACGGTTTTTGTAAGACCAAGGGCGCCAAAGCGGAAATCGCCACTGTCCTGGCCTTTATCTTCGGCGTTTTGTTCACCCCCCGCGCTTGGTGTACCGTCTGCCCCATGGGCTTCACCACCGGGAATATACGGGCGCTGCTGGATAAGGCCGGAAAACAACACCCTCCCCGCTAATACCCTATAGTTCCGGTATACGACTTGACGAGTAATATAAAAAGGATTACTTTATGAGGGGAGGTAGAATATGTTGGTAGTCGTGAAAATGCCCCCTACTGAGTTTATCATGCAGGGCGCTATTCCGGAAAAATATCTTTCCCTTTTAAAAAGCGATTTTGGTTCCAATGCGGTTATTGAGGAAGATGACGAAAATAAGCTGGTTCCGGTAACCGAAATGGACTGGTATAAAGAAATGAAGGCTGAAGAAACACCGGGGGATACCCTGCGTTTTTACCGGAGGCTGCACAAGATGACCCAGCCGGACTTGGCGGAAAAATTAGGGGTATCCAAACAAAAGATTTCAAACATGGAACATAATTTAAAACCGATTAGCCGTAAAACGGCGTATCAACTTTCTGAAATTTTTGGTATCAAACCCGGACGCTTTATTTAGAAAAAACGCTTGACATTATACTTACCGTTCGGTATACTAGACTTATGGATGAGATTCAGAATACCAGGGAACATTTGATGGATACCGCTCTCGCTCTTTTTGCCCTTCGGGGATACGAAGCGGCGGGGGTCCAGGAGATTGTTACCCAGGCGGGGATTACTAAGCCCACGCTGTACTATTACTTTGGGAGCAAACAGGGGCTGCTGGAGGCTATTGTGACGGATTATGGCGCCGCACTTTTGGAAAGTACCCGAAACGCGGCGGCATACAACCATGATCTGGTTATGAACCTGACCGGTATTTTCCGGCTTACCATCAAATTTGCCGGGGACAAGCCGGATTTTTACCGCCTGATGATGAGCCTCTTTTCCGCACCCCCGGAAACCGAAGCTTTTTCTGCGGGGAAGGAACTTCGGCGGAACCTGGCGGGGGCCCTGGAAGAACTTTTTAGCGCCGCTGCTAAGGATCACGGTAATATGAAGGGACGGCAGAAGATCTACGCGGAAACGTTTATGGGTCTGCTGGAAACCTTTTCGGTTCTCACCATTAATAACGAAATCAAGCTGACTGATCATCTCAGTTTCAGAATAGTTCACCAGTATATGCACGGAATTTTTTCATAGGAGTTTTAGTATGGACGAAAACATGGTTTTTTGTGATTCTTATATACCTAACGGTAGGTATATTAATGGTCTAAAAATGACGGACAGGGTTTTTTATCATATCTACCCTCTGGGCTTTTGCGGTGCGCCGGAACGGAACGATTTTTCCTGCTCCGCCGGAGGGGGACTGCTATCTATCACGGATCAGATTCCCCGGCTGCTGGATCTGGGGGTGAATGCCCTCTACCTGGGACCGGTCTTTGAATCCACCGCCCACGGGTATGATACCCTGGACTACTACCACGTGGACCGCAGGATCGGCAATAACGCTGCGCTGCGCCTCCTGGTCGAGCGCTTCCACGAGGCGGGGATCGCAGTAGTTCTGGATGCGGTGTTTAACCACACGGGGCGGCACTTCTTCGCCTTTAAGGATCTGCAAGCCCGGGGGAGCGCCTCGGCGTACCGGGACTGGTTTGCCAATATTGATTTCAGCCGCCCCAGTCCGGCGGGGGATTCCTTTAGCTATGAGGGGTGGAGTGGGTGTTACGACTTAGTAAAACTAAACGGCCATAACCGGGAGGTACGGGATCATCTTTTAAACGCAGCGGAATATTGGATTAGGGAATTCGATATTGACGGCCTCAGGCTGGACGCGGCGGATCTCCTGCTCCCGGACTTTTTGGATGAGCTTTCTGCGCGGAGCAAAAAGCTGAAGCCCGGTTTCTGGCTTATGGGCGAGGTGGTAGCCGGAGATTACACCCGGTGGACCGGCGGCGGCAGCAGCGGTGTTACGCCCGGAACCCGGCTCGACTCGGTGACCAACTACGAACTCTACAAGAGTCTCTGGTCCAGCTTTAACGATAAAAATTTCTACGAGCTTTCCTGGACCCTGAACCGCCAGTTCGGTCCCGAGGGCAGTTTCCAACGCATCCCGCTCTACAGTTTTGCTGATAACCACGATGTAAACCGCATTGCCAGCGTGGTTAAAAACAAGGCGCACCTCTTTCCCCTCTACGGTCTCCTCTTTACCCTGCCGGGGATACCCTCCGTTTATTACGGCAGCGAGTACGGCATACCCGGCGAGCGCTTCCCCAACAGCGACAGCCCCCTCCGGCCGGCCTGGGATTCACCGGCAATGCGAAAAGCCCTGGAAAACGCCGGGGCGGATGACCTGGAAAGAAGTATCGCCGGGTTTATCCGGCTCAGGAAAAACTACGCGGCCCTGCGGGGAGGTTCCTTTCGGGAACTGAGCAAGACCCACGAACAGTACACCTTTATGCGGGAAGACGGGGATGAGCGTATCCTTGTGGTGGTAAATGCGGCGGAGGAAAGGGCTGCCATCCATATGCCTCCGGAGGTATTGGGGAACGCCGGGCGCGGCCGGTGGCGGGATCTTTTGAGCGGGGAGGAATTTACCGCTTCGGGAATGGGCATGGATATTCCGGTCCATCCATCATGGATCCGGATTCTTGCGGAGGACCTTCTCCTGGGATGACCCGCCTTTTATAGCGATTCCCTGGAGGTATCAAATCCAAGCGGTAAACAATAATAAGCCACAGGATGTACTAAATAGTATTTCTGCGTACCGCAACAAAACGAAGGGTGATGTTTATTCCAGAGAAGGAGATATATACGTATTCGTTTATATAGCAGTGATGGAGGTTTAGGTGTATTGCGTATAAAAATACGTTAATTGCAATTTTTTTGTCCAACATTATCGTCGCAGGCGCCCTCCATGACGCCTGAAATTTCTAAATTTTTGTAAAATAATAAAGTAAAGAATTATGCCAAGCGGCTACACTGCTAATTGGAATAATAGGAAAAGTAAGCGACTAACGCCGCCTATCTATCCAATTGAATGGCAGGTGATTTTTCCATCACCTACAATAATTTACTAAGAACTATTTCGTACATAATCGGCTAAACAGTATATAATACCACTAATACAATAACAAAGAACATCCAAACACTAAATATTCAAGCATTTCTTTGTCTCTTTTAGTTCAAACAATGTTGACTACTTTAAACAATGACAGCAATATTGTTCCGATAACGATAAAAAATACTAACCTTTTCATAAAATCCTCCTTTTATAGCAATGGGCTACGCCCGCTGCCTTTCAGCCGTCGATTTTCGTAAAATCCCTCAATTTTCCGAAAAACTGTAAACACATTGGGATCATAACATACTTATAATGTAATCTTCAAGCTTCCCTATGGTTAACAAAGAGAAGCTTTTAGAATACATTCTATGGATTTGAACGGTTTATTTGTTCGCAATATGAAAAAATGGCGTAAAAACCGGGGAATTTCTCAAAAAACGCTGGCGGAACGGTGCAAAGCGGCTCATACCTATATCCGACAGATCGAAAGTGGGAGCAGAACCCCCTCTTTTGCCTTTATTGTGAAGCTCGCCGGAGCCTTGGACATCGATGCCTACCTGCTTTTTTACGACGAAACGGCGGCAAAGGGCAAAAACCCCTCCCATATGGAGCATTTAGAGGCGATCAAGTCAGAAATTCTCGCTCAAGTGGCCTCTGGAATAGATACTGTTATCGACGAAGCACAAAAATAGGGTGAATTGTACCGTGTCCGCTAAAAATCCTAGCCCAAAACTAGTAAATTTTGCTTGTAATTGGTAAATTATGGAACGCAATTTGCAAATTAGAGGCTAGGATCTAGGATTTAGAATCTTTGGGACAAAATACCCCAATTTCGTCTATTGAAGATGTTCAAGTAAACCATTATATTACAAGACAGTAACGGTTTAGGAGGATACTATGCTGGCATTTCAAGGTTATTTTCAGGCAGGGCGGTTTGTAACCGATACCCCTGTTCAAATCCCCGAAAGAAAGAAAACCATCGTCACGGTATTAGATGAGAATGTGGACGAAGACAGGGAAGGGAAGGCGTATCAAATGTTATGGGCCGAAATAATAGATGAAATAGAAAACTCCGATGAAGTGCTTGAAGGTGAGCCGGAACGTTTACACTTCAGAAGTCCCGAAGAAACAGAAGTCCTATGACATATGCCCTTGATACTAATATTATTTCCTATTTTCTCAAAAAAGATGCAACGATTGTCGCACGGATGCGACTGGAAAATAGTAAAGAAACCAAATTTGTAATTCCCCCAACTGTTTATTTTGAAATCAATAATTGGCTCTTGAGAAATAATTCAAAAAACAAAATGGCGATATTTGAGAAAATGTATTTGGCTCAAGGCGTTGGTGCTATTGACAAAGCTGTTTTGGACATTGCTTCAACGGTAAAAATGAAAATGCAAAACCATGGCAAGGGCATTAGTGATGACGATTTGTTTATTGCGGCCTATTGTTTGAAACATAACTTGCCTCTTGTTACCAATAATACAGATCATTTTATAAATGTAGAAAGTTTAGAAATTCTAAATTGGGTTGAATAGATAGTGTTTTAATAATGGTATAAAAAATTAAATTATAAAATAAGCGCATTAATGCAACGGCTTGAAAAATATATAAGTTCAAAAAGCAAATTGTATAGTACACAATATAGGCAAATGTTGTATGGCCGAGAGGATGAAATATGCGATATAGGGGAGGTAATAAGGGAAAAATAGTCGTTATAAAGATGACCCGCTTGACTATTTCAACAAAGTCACTATATTTATTAAATAGTTAGCAGTAATAGTGTTTTTGAACATCATTAAGAGGAAGAAGCCGACCACAAAAGGAGTTTTTCAGCAGTCTCAACCAGGATTGTTTACGGTTCGGAGCTGTCTGGAAAGTATTTTTCAGGCAACCCCACGGCTGACAAAAAGCACCATTTTATCCAATTTTTATAGAAAAAAGACTTGCAGAATTTACCCCCAACGGCTATAATATTCCCATGCTTCAGACAAAAGTAGGCATAAAAGTAGACTTCGCACAACGGCTCACGAGGCCGTTGGTATCGGCGTTAATTCCGTAAGGATAACGATAAAAAACATATTTATGATTAGTTTACAAATGGTCAAAAATAAAACAATTTGCAATATTTTGGTATTTGCCGTTTTTCTCGCTTTATTTTCATCCTGCGGAGACTATAAAACATGGGAATATGCGGTAGTGGAGATTATTGTATTGATAAATACCGGGGAAATGAATAATGAAGCCACAAAAAGTGACTGACACCCTTTTCCGAAGATATGTTTAGTAAGGACAATGAATAGATGATTATAGCAGATACTATTCGTGATAGATATATTCGAGAGTATACCCAAGAAAAATTCAGATTAGAGTCTGATTTTAAGGAGGACGAACAAAGACGAACCGACTACCACGGACGAGAACTGTTAGAGCTGCTTCAGAACGTAGATGATGCTGCTGTAAAAGCAGATATCCAGAATGCAGATGTCCTGCTAGAGTATAAAAACAACATATTTACTGTGGCGAACAATGGTACACAATTCACAGCAGAAACTATCGAAAGATTGTGTCATGGTGCTGCAAGCAATAAAACTGATGACTTCATCGGGAATAAGGGGACAGGTTTTCGTTCTTTACTTAATTGGGGGAGGCAAATAGAAATTCATTCCGGTGAGTTTCATATTGGTTTTTCTCAAAATTATGCTAATTCAGAATTTGAAAAAATTCTATCCGGATGTGCAATATTACAAGAACAGAAAAAAAATGTACCAAATCTATCAATGCCGGTTTTGCATTGTCCGTTTGAAGTGAATTCTTTAAATAACAAATATGATACTACTATTCAAATTATTACGGATGACTCGTTGCAAAATGATGAGCAGAATATATTGAAACAGCTACAAAGATTTGATCATAAAACCTTGTTATTTTTACCAAATATTATGCAAATAATAATAAAAACAGATGAATATACAAAGATAATTAGGAAAGCACCTAAGGAGAATGAAGAAATTGAAATCTATGTGGATGAGACTATTGAAAAATACTTATATTTCAAGAATCCCGACGAACCGCAGATTGATACTGGTAAAAATGAAAAACGAAAGATAAGAACGGCAATTGCCATTGCTCTTGATGAATGGGATTATTCTGATGAGACGATGTATTGTTTTTTCCCCATAAGAAGTTTTTCAACACCGCTAAATATGCTTATGCACGCAACATTTGAATTGAATGCTAATCGCGATGATATTCCTCCGAATGAAACGAATAGATCGGTTTTTGAGCATCTTTTAAAATTTGCCGTATCTATTGCAGAAAATACTCTTACCCATAAAGGCGATAATTTATTGGCTATTAAAACACTCACGCCTAGTAATATGAAGAATAGTTTGTGGGATAGCAGTAGATTTAATCGTTTTGACTTTTATTTGAAATTGCTTAAAAATTGCAAATTTATTCCAACAGTTAATGACGATTTTGTTTCAATGTCTAACGAGCCAAAACTTATAGCATCCAATTTTCCTGATTCTTTTACAGGAAAATATTTTGCTAATTTACTAAAACAAATGCCATCACAAGAAAATGGTGAACTATTGCGACAATTAGCCAAATACCATGGTATTGATTTGGAGTATAAAGAAGATGAATTATCTACAATGATTTCTGAAGCGCAAAAACAATGGTCAATTTCGGAACGAGTAGAAGCATTTATTTGGTGGTGCAAAGAATATAAATCAGATATCTTACCTAACTTAATGCTAAATCAGAAAAAGAAGTATGTAAAAGTAAATGAGAGCATTTATTTTGTTGGAAGAAAGCGGGAATTAAATATACCGGATTGGACAAAAGTGAATCAGCTTAACAGAAGTTATGAAATTGAATTAATAAAACAATTGAAAGAAAATAGCATCATAAAAAAAGAGCTGAATGAAGAACCTAAATCAAAAATTGAACGTATAATCCAGCGTCATTCAGGATCACAATATAATAGTTTAATTCCACAAGTAAAATTTCTAGATACCGATGCTTCTCAGATAATATCTCCAATAAATACATCAGTAGGAGATGATAATACTAATTCGGTTAAATTTGTTGTATGGCTATGGGAGAATTACTCTAAAAAACTTGATTGGACACCACCTCCTGATGTAAGATTTAATTTGCCCAGCAAAAAAGGGACGGTAGAAAGATCTAGTTCGCTGTATTTTGATAATGATTATGATAATCAATTGGGTGATAAACTTTTTATTGGCGGTGAATTTGCTGCTTTTCCAAATATTAAAACATTTTCAATTTCAGAAAATGAAAAATTTGATTTCCAAAATTTTATTATTAAATTAGGTGTTAAAAAGTTTCCGGAATTAGTGATGCGCGAAGTTAAAAATCAGAAATTTAGGAGTTATTTCACCGATGAAGTTTTGGCAGAAAAACTACCCGGTAATGAAAATAAAGAGCGTGTATCTGAACTAAATAATATCGAATTCAATACTATAAATAGATTAGAAAAAATACTTGAGGATCTTTCATTAAGAGAAATTATAGCATGGATAAAATCAGATTCTGAATTACAAGATGAGCTTGACTTGAAACATTCAGGCAGCGTTAATTTTAAATACATAGCTAAAATAGAAAGCTACCGATCAAGGAATTATACCGACTACCAACATAGCTATATTAAATTTATCTTTGAAAACACAAAGTGGTTTGAAATAAATAAACAAAAATATTCTCCTAATCAATGTGTGTATGCTTATCCAGGAATTAATATTTCCGGAGTGGTTCCGACAGTGACAAATCAACAGATTAAAGATTTAGCAAATCAATTAAACATTACGCAGAAAGAATTAAAAGATTTCTTAACAAAGATAGGTGTAAAGGATAAAATAACTGATTTAGAATCACGTTATTTCTACGAAGTGTTACTTAAACTCCCGGAGCATGATCAAAGTGGTCAAATCTCTGAAAAAATATATCGTGAGATTATAGATTTTGAAAATAATCCATTTGATGAGTCGGACAATAAGGCAAAATTCGTCAATTTAGGTCAAGTATTCACTAAGAACCACAGCGGTAAGGGCTATCATATAGTATCTGATTCTTATTTCAGTAATAGTATTCAAGTAAATGTTGGAAATTACCATATTATGGAAACACCATCGAGGAAAGCCCGCTTTGAGATATTTAATAGTATTTTCGGCGTGAAAAAATTTGAAGAAAAATATGAAGTAATACAAAGTAGTATTCAAACCCATCCGGAAAACAACAAATTCCAAGCAGATTTTAGGGATTTCAAAATTTATGTCAAGCCTTGGGGAGAGAAAAATGTAAGATTAAAAGAAAGATTAGATAATTTAAAAGTTCAAATTGTTTCAAATATTACTCTAACCGACGGCGGTACTCAGCAGGATATATCGACTGATTATACGCCAATAAAAGGTAAGGCACAATGGTTTATATATTTGCACCATTCCAGCTCGTTTGACCAATGGAAGAATTCGGAATGCATGAAAGAAATAATAGCTCAAGTTGCAAACACTCCTAATAATGAATTTTTAAATCAAATTCGTGAGCTATATCGAACTCCGGAAAAAAGGTCAGATATTGTGCGGGAAACATTCGGCATAGTTAATGTTATAAATGAAATATCAAAGAATCAAATACGTGTAGAATTGGCAGAGGCTCTAAATATTGATTATGAATCTATCGAGTTGATCGATATTGATTTCATTAATTTTAATTCAATAGATAATTCAGAATCATTGATAAAATTATTAAATTCGCATAATAGTAATATTAAAACAATTACCAGCGCCGGCTTTGGGTATTCAATTGATCTTAAACCATTTTGGGTTAAAAAAATTAGGGACTATTTATCTACTGAGGAAGAGAATTATAAAAATAAATTATACGCTGAATATCTACAGTTAACACAAGGTTGTCATGAAAACTTTTTAAATGACTTTAATAAATTTAAATATTTTATGCCTGAAACTGATGAAATTGGCAATGATATTGAATTTAATGTTGAATCTTATTTAAATGATAAGTTCCCGATTAATAAAAAAAATGCGAAACAAAATAATGCAAGTAATGTCTATAATAATAATTTCAATAAACTCAATGCTATTATATCGAAAAATGAATTTTTAGATTTTATAGATGAAAATATCGATTTAAAATCAATGATTTACTTTTTAAATGTGGAATATGAAGAAATCATCAAACAGCGATTCGAAAAAACCCTAAGCGATTCAGAAATAGAAGCTAGAAGTCCAGTGATACCTGATGACGAAAGTACGCAGATTACATTGTCTAATAGTAAGCTTAAACCAGTTGCACCACAAGAGAATGCTGCTAACCATAATCATGGCCGACCGCATACAAGATCATCAATTGAAAAGAGCGATAATTCAAAGTCAAAAAATGGCAAGGATGCCGAGCGGGTAGTTTGGAAGAAATTAAAAGAAATCTATTCGTCATTGCGTTGGACATCTGAAAATTCCGATATACCAGCAGAAAGAAACAATTCTTCAATATACGATATGGAGTATTTGAATAATGGCAAAAAATATTTTGTGGAAGTAAAAGCAAGTTCGAAGGAATTTTTTATGTCATTTTCAGAATTTAATTTTGCTAAAGAAAATACGGAAGTTTATGAACTATATTTCGTCGATATTAATGCCAAAAGGATAGATGGACCTCATAAAATCGAAGAACTTGAAGGGTCTAAAATTGCTACTCAATATAAATTCTCCTATGAAATTGACGAATAATTATTTAAACACATTTTTCTGTACACTACATTAATAGAGGCAATTTTGAAATAACAGACCCTTTCTACTGAACCGCTCCTCCGATAAGGGCCACCCGTCCATCGGTTTTAGGAACCAGGGGTAGATCCTGGGCATAGATGTAGTCTACCAGTACGGACGCCATGGTCCGGTTAGTTTGCTTGACATTGGCGCCGTTTACCTGGAACATCCAGTAGCCATCACCGCCGGTATACATATAGTTATTGATACCAATGCGGTAATCCCGGTTCGCTTCAATGGGCTCGCCGTTGAAGCGCAGGTTCTTGAGCTCCGCATCGTTGTTTTCCCTGCCCGTATAGTCCAGGGTATAGCGTATTTCCTTTGACACCATGCCCCAGGCCCCGGTGCCGCTGCCCCCGCCCCCGCCGTGGCTTACCTTGGAGGCAAATTCAAACAGTTCCAGCACGGCGGAACCCTTCATCGTAAGGATGGTAAGGGAATCCCCCGGGTAGATTATTGCCTTAATATCTCCCACCGTGACAGTGCCTTTGGAAAGGGCCCCGGTGATGAGCCCGCCGTTTTGGTACACAAAATCTATGGGTTCACCCAGCACTTCCCGCACATACCAGGTACAGCTGTCGCAGAGCATATCCCCCAGGGCAGTTTCCTTCTTGCGGCTCAGACGGTCACCGTTGTTGGCTTCCTCATTGATAAACCGCTCCGCCGCCGTCCCGATTACAAAGCTCACATTGTCCTGATCCAGGGGCGGCTTGGGCCTGGTTTCCGCACTGGACATTTGGCTGGCAGGGGAATCACCAATGGTGTTGACCGCTATTACCCAGGCATGGTAGGTCTTTTCATTCTCAATAGTACTGCTAATCACCGCCCGTACATCCTGGCCGGTAATCGTCAGTTCCATGGCGGTATCGCTTACCGGCTCTGCGGGCATGGCCGCTTCCAGGCTGTAGTACACTTTGTAGCTTTTTGCCCACTGGACCGCTTTCCAGGAAAGGGTGAGCCGCTTATCCCCACCGATGAGGGTGAGTACCGGCGCGGCAGGGACGGCAGTTGCGCCTACGGGACTTGCGGAAGCGGGGACCGAGAAAGTCGAATGCCCCGCAGAATTCACCGCCCGTACAAAGAGGTAATAGGGCCGGGCGTTCTGCAGTCCAGGGATGATCATTTCAGTTACCCCGGTGACGGAAATCAGCCCATGGTCTTTATCGGGAGACAGGGCGCTGAGTGTTTCTGCGGGGGGTACGGGGTTGATACTGTAATACAGTTCGTAGCCTGAAGCATCCATCGCCTCAGGCCAGCGTACCCCCAGTTCCTCGTCCCCGGCGGCGATGACCGGGCTTATCGGATCAGGCCAATAGGGCGGCGGCAGGGGGATACCGCTGCCCCTTTCGCTATACTCGGATTGGCCGTGGGGATAGTTCACCTTGACCCACACATGGTAGGGAGTACCGTTGACCAGGGGCGTTATGACGGCCCGCACCAGACGGGATTCGTTGACTTCAATGAGATACCACCGTTGGGCAGTATCGGGATCATCTGCGGTGTTATAATACAGTTCGTACCCGATGGCGGTCGCAACCTTGGTCCAGCGGATTTCAAGCTGCCCATTCCCGACTATCACCGAAACCTCGTCCGGCGCCGGCCGGGGAATGGCCCCAGTATCATCGTTATTCATGAGGTCATTCTCACACCCGGTAAACAGCAGTACCCCAAGCAGAAAAACAAAGCCCAGTCTTTTATTCCTCATGACGAACTCCTCAGTATTTAATTGTACAAGCCAGATTATACGTCCGCCCCGCCTGGGGCGCGTGCTGCCGTATTTCGTAGTAGGTATCAAACAGATTCTCTATCCCCGCAGACATACTGAGGTGTTCTGAGAATTCCGCCGTCACCGTAAAATGAACCAGCCAATAGGCGTCCATGGTTTTAGTTCCTTCGGCATCGATGTCCCGTTTACCCAGATATTCCAGCCGGGGCAGCAGGGATAGTACCGGGCCGGGCCGGATTTCCACATAGCAATTGCCGCTGGCCGCCGGGTAGTACGGGAGGCTTGTTACCTGGGCTTCGCTGTGGTTTATCTCGTAGGCCGCCAGGGCGCCATTGAGGCCGGCGCTCAGGTATTCGTTCAGGCGGAATTCCCCGCTCAGTTCCAGGCCGTACAGGGATGTTTCATCCAGGTTCCGGGAAAAGTCCACGGTCCAGTAGGGGCTTTTGGGATTGGGGACCTGCACGGTTACTATTTTTCCTTTAATCCGGCTGTAATAGGCGGCGCCGTTCAGGGTAAGCCAGTTTCCTATGAAACTGCGGTACCCCAGTTCAACGTGGTTCGCCGTTTCCGGCCCCAGCAGGGAGTTGGGGATTTGCCGGCCAAACCGGGTTGAGTAACGCTGAAACATGGTGGGAAAACGGTTTTTCCGGGCATAGGTAAACCGTACCTGATGATTTTCCGTAATATCGTAAAAAATCCCTGCCTGGGCATTGAGCAGCAGCATTTGCCGGGACTGGACGATGTAATATTTTTCCCCCAGTTCCTGCATGAGCGAATTGGTCAGGCCCTCAAATTCATTGGGGTTGAGCAGGTCAAAACCCAGGCCGCCTCGTAGCTGCAGTTTTGGTAACCAGGAGGGGGTGTAGCGGTATTCGGCGCCCACGGACCAGGTGTCTTCGTTGATGTGTACCTGTTGGATTTCCCCGGTGAGGCCGATGTGATCGTCCTTCTTGAAAATTAAGGCCGCAGAAACCTGGTGTTCGGGATTAAAAATCCAACCCCCTTCCAGGCGGAAGCCCAGGGCATATTCGTCGTAATCCGAATGGGCGGTGTGGATGCCGTATTCATAGGCGGTCATGTTCCAGTAATCGTCCAGGCGGTTATCGTATTTGTCGTAGTAGGTCAGGAACTTGAGGGAGAGGGGACCCTGGTCAAAATCGGTGTGCAGGGAAAGGCTCTGACGTTTCCACAGGGGCCAGTCCCAGATGGAGAAATCCAGGACTTCCACATCGGGCGGGGAAATCCCCTTGTCAGAATCCTGGTACAGCCAGGTTAGCCAGAGGTCCAGGTTTTCCCAGGGGCCCTGGGGGGTCCAGCCTGTAAGGGCGGTGAGTTTCATATCCGTGGAATCAGACCAGAGCCGGTTCCCTTCTTCCTGGGGGTTTCCCAAGGTGGGCTCAAACTCCGCGGAGAGCCGGTAGTGGTCTATCCCCCGGAACTGGAACACCGCATTGCCGTAAAACTGTTCCCCCCGGCCCCCGGCGCTGAGTACCTGGGTAGTACCGTTGTAGTCCCCGGTATCGTCAAAGTCCGCGCTGCTTTTCAGGGATAGTTCCACTGGGTCCCGGGGTTTGGCGGTACGCAGTAATACTGCGCCGCCTAAGGTGTTGGCCCCTAAAAGGGGCGATGAGTAGCCTTTCTGTATCTCGATGCTTTCCAGGTCCCCGGTAAGGTACCGGGCGGCATCCCCCTCCCCCCGGTAGGTGTTGGCAACCATAATGTCGTCCACGATGATGGGCACGCTGTCGGAACCGAAGCCCCGTACGGTAAAGTTGGAATCGTTCCGCCTGCCGCCGCCGGAGAGCTGTACCCCCGGCACTTGCCGCACCGCTTCCCAGAGGTCCTGGGCGTTGTAGCGTTCCATTTCTTCCCGGGTTACCAGGTTGGGGGAATCCTGGGTTGCTGATACTTCTGCCGGGGGCAGGGTGTATACCGGGATGTCATCGGCTGCTGCTGCTTCAGCAGGGGTTGTGTTGTCTGGGGACGCTTCCTGGGCGCTGCCCCATGGTATGGTGGACAGTATTAGTAACAAGGTAAAAACAAGCCTACTTGACATTGACATCATTTACCCTGGTAACCCTGGGCTTGTCCGCTTTGAGGTAGTCGTTGGGGTGCAGGGGGAGGTCTTGTTGGTATACATATTCTGCTACGGCTTGCCATATGGGATAGGTGTAGGCTTTCTTGTTGCCGGTTGCGGAGGCTTCAAGGAGTACCGGGGCATAGTCCAGATCGTCCATGGCGTCTACCAGATAGTTCAGGGTGGCAATGCGGTAGGAGCGGTTGGGGGCTTCGCCGTTTATTTTGAGACTGTCCGGGACCAGTTCACCCGATGAGTGGGTGGGGTGGTTGGCGTAGTCGATGGAGTAGGATACTTCTTCAGAGACTACTCCCCAGGCGCCGGTGTTGTGGCCGCCGTTGCCGCTGTGGGATACCCCGGCGGCGGCCTGGAAGAGACGGGTTACCTGATCGGCGGTGAGGGTGAGCATGGTAAAGGGTGAGCTGGTAACCACCGGGCCGGCGCTGTTGACTATGCCCTTGATGGTTCCTACGGTTATGGTTCCCTTTCTGAGGGAGCCGCCCCGGGTGTAGCGGCCAACCAGTAATACAAAGTCAATGGGGCCGTAGAGTTCCGGGTGTTCCCGAATGTACCAGTTGAGGCCGTCCGCATAGAGGTTGGCCAGGGCGGTTTCCTTTTTCTGGGTCAGCCGGTCACCGTTGCCCTCTTCGGCAAAGATGAATTCCTCTGCGGCGCTGCCGATAACGAAATTTACATTGTCCAGGTCGACCGGCGCTTTTGCCTCCGGGGTTCCTTTACTCGCATTACTGTGGGGTGAATCCCCCTTGGCATTATGGGCCATGACCCACACAAAGTATTCCTGTCCGTTACTGAGACCGCTGATAACGGCGCTCACGGTTTTGCCTGTCACGGAGAGCCGGAGTGCGGTATCGGGAACCGGCTCTGCCGGCGGGGTGGCGGTATCGCTGTAATAGACCGAATAGGACTTGGCCCAGCTGACGGCGGGCCAGATGAGGGTGAGGCGGCGGTCCCCGCCGATGATTGTGCTGATCACCGCGGCGTTGGGGGGAGCGGCTGCGCCAACCGGGGTTCCGCTTATGGGGGTGGAGAAGCCGGAACGACCGGCGCTGTTTGCCGCCCGGACCCAGAGGTAATAGGGAGAGCCGTTGGTGAGGCCGTTAAGCAGGTATTCTGCGGATACCGCAGTGGTGTCGGCGGCAATCGGGACCAGCCCCTTGTCCGGGCCGGGGTCCAGGCCGGCAAGAGTCTGAGACGGGGGTATCTCGGTTATGCTGTAATACACTTCGTAGGATGCAGCCCCGGCCACGGTGTTCCAGCTCAGGCCAAGCTGTTCATCCCCGCTTTCTACGGCAATAAATTCCGGCGCGGTTTCCGGGGGCGGCAAAGGGGCGGCGCTTTCAAGGATGCTGTAATCCGAAACCCCATGGGGAAACACGGTTCTGACCCACACATTGCAGGCAGTTCCGTTGGTCAGCCCTGTGATAAGGGCGCTGACTAGGCGGCTTTCGTTCACATCGATCAGGGGCCAGCGCTCCGCCGCATCGGGGTCCAAACCGGCGCTGTAGTAAAGCTCGTAGCCTGTGGCGGTGGCAACTTTGGTCCACCGCACTTCAATTTTGCTGTCACCCGGTATAAGGGTAAGCTCATCCGGCGCAGGCCGGGGGATGGCCCCGGTGTCGTCGTCATTCATGAGATCATTTTCACACCCGGCCAAACAGAGCAGTAAAACAAAACTAATGAGGAGTGAGGAAGTAGAAATTCGCAATGATCGTAATGCCAAACATCGTACCTTTCCCACAGTCTTTCTGTCTGCAATCCCCTTGATCATCCCTGATTCCTCCCTCTTCATTCCTACTTCCTCACTCCTCATTCCTATTTCCTCACTCCTAATTACTCATTTCCCTAACTCGTTGGCAGTGCGCTTATTGGCTTAATCCGGTCGGCAACCTGTACCCACTCCGCCCCGGCGGTTTTATAGGCGTCAAGCTTGGCGTCAGGCACATAGATGCTTATGTCTGTATACGCGGTAAAACTCTGTCCCGCACTGGGCGGCGTTTCGGCGTGGATAATCAGCGTTAATGAAGAACAGGTCGTGAAGGCTTCAATGCCGATGGACTGGATACTCGCAGGCAGCTCCAGCCTGGACAGGGAGGGGCAGGACGCAAAGGCGCCTTTGCCCAGGGTTGTCAGCTTCGGTGGCAGGGCGTCCAGGGTAAGGCCCCGGCAACTCTGGAAGGCAAGGGTCCCGATTTCGATGAGTGAATCGGGCAGGGTGAGCTTTCCAATGGAGGAGTAGCTATAAAAGCAGTAATCCGCAATTTTCTCAATCCCCTCGGGGAGGATCAAATCCCCGGCGGCGGAAGGCATGGTCACCAGTGTTTTAAGACCGTCTCTGGTCCTGACAAGGGCGGGGTTTGGGGCTGCGGACCCGAGCTTGAACTGTACGAGGCGGCAGGCAAAAAAGGTTTCGCGGTCAATCTGGTCCGCCAGGGATTCGGGGATTTCCGCCAGGGCCAGGTTTATGCATCCCTGAAAGGCTCCCTTTCCAATGGTTTTAAGGCTTGCAGGCAGGCTGACCGTGCGCAGGGCAGTGCAGTCCCTGAACGCCTGGGCCCCCAGGGTTTCCAGGTTTACCAGAAGCGCCAAATCCGGCGTCAATGCGGTACCTGAAAATGCAAAATCCTCTATGGTTTTAAGGCTTAGGGGGAGTTCCAGGCTGGACAGGGCAGTGCAGCCGATGAACCCGTTGATGGTTTCCAGGCCCGGGCTCAGGCTTACGGCGGTAAGGGCGGTACAGCCCCCAAAAACAGCTTCCGGCAGCCGCTTACCGGGCAGGCCACTGGTGGGCAGTTTGGCGCTTTCCAGGGCGGTGCAGCTTTGGAAGGCCCGGGTTCCCAGGCTGGTCAGGGTAAGGAAAGAAAGGTCCGCTTCCCGCAGCCCGGTACAGTTCGCAAAGGCCCCCTCTCCTATGGCGTTTAAACCTGCGGGTAATGTTATAGAAGGAAAGGGGCATCCCCGGAAAGCACTTTCACCAATGGCCTTCAACTGGCCGGGCAGCTTGAGGTAGTGCAGGGACGAACAGCCGAGAAAAGCGGCGTTCCCGATGGTTTCGATAGCATCGGGCAGAACAAGGGACACCAGATACCGCCCCCTGGCCCAACCCTCAACTTCCGTCAGGCCGGCGAATTTTTTTTCCGCGCCGCCGGTACTCCCCCGCAGGTCCAGGGCCACATAGCGGCTGAGGGCATCGAAGAGGGCCGCAGTATCGCTGCTGCTCAGATCCAGGCCGTTTAGCGTTGCCATATAGGGGGCGTCCGCCGTGTTTTCAGGCTGGGCCGCAAGCCAGGTCTTTAAGTCTGCGGTGGTGGTAAAGACTTTCCCCGGGGTAAACTGATCCGCCGTAATGGTGTAGGCCGCCGGGGTTTCTGTGCCATCATAAATATGGGCAATTTCGCTTTTCCGCAAAAGACTTGGCGCTTCCCCGTCAGGCCCGTCTGTAGCCAAGTCCAGGGCTATGCGGTAGAAACCGCTTCCCAGGTTCAGGGAACCGCTTTTCAGCAGGGTCCCGTCTGCTTCGCGTGTTGCGCCCTGGAGTAAATCTACCAGCGCAACCGGCAGAGGGTCCGTCTCCTCCGGCTCGGCGGCAAGGGTGGTAGCAGCGGCGCTTTGTCCGGTGGGGGTGGCCCCGGTGACCGCATCGTTTTGTTGGGAAGCTCCGGTAACGGCATCCGTATCAGCGCTTTCAGTTTCATCTTCTTCTTCGGCTTCAGCGGCGGCAATTCCCGGCAGGGCATAGACCCGCAGAAACGCAGAAACCGTATCCCCGGGGAAACGAATTGTGTAGCCCAGGGTTCCTTCCCCGGTTTCCAGGGGGTACATTACGATTTGGGCGTTCAGGACTTCCGCCGTCTTCACCGTTACCTGTCCAACGCCCCGCAGTAATGGTAACAGGGGAAGCGCTTCCGCGTCATCCTTACTGTGCCATCCTCGGGCAGCGATATTCCAGGTCCCGGCGGGAAGCTTGATGATGAACCGGGAGGTATTCGCCTCGGCATCCACCGCCTCCATCCCCGCTTCCAGGGGGGTAAAGCGCAACTGGTAGTACTGGCCATCCATATCCGATGGCACCAGGGTCCGCAGGTTCCCCTGGGCCGGCAAATCAACTCCCGCTACCCCGCTTAAATACAGGTACACTGTTCCGTCATTGCCATTCTGTTCAGGACCGAAACCATTCCCGCAGCTCCCAAGCCAGAGCCCCAAAAGCCCAACCAGAATCCCCGTACCAATCATGAACCGCATTCTTTTCATACCACCCACTCCTATTCCCTTAT
Organism: Treponema primitia ZAS-1; assembly: GCF_000297095.1. Classification (NCBI taxonomy): domain Bacteria; kingdom Pseudomonadati; phylum Spirochaetota; class Spirochaetia; order Treponematales; family Treponemataceae; genus Treponema; species Treponema primitia. The sequence goes on from NZ_AEEA01000012.1 coordinate 48,659, forward strand.
TCCTAATCAGTAACCGTAAAAACCAGTTCCCCGGACCAGGGGACCAGATCAACCCCATACCTGACATAGGCGTTCAGGGTGAGAAAATGGGTTCCCGCAGGGTAATCAACGGCCCGCAGCCGGTAACTGGTATTGGAGCCCTTAAGCAGCCCGTCCACATACCAGGTACATTTTTCATATACCGTGGTGATAAAGCTTCTGTTTTCCTCACCGGACCGGGAAAGCATCAAGGGGCCTTCCAGGTCCGGCAGGGCGGTGTTCCAGAGAATTTCCATGCCGCTTTCGTCTCCGATGGACATATCGACGGTATAGATCTGTTCCCTGCCGTTTTCCGCGATCACCGTATACCGTACCGGATTAGCGGGATCGCTGAAATCCTGTTCCGCACCGGATGCTGGTGATCCGGAAGCCAGGGCAGCCCCCTCGGCCAGGGACAGGCGGGGGCTGAAGAGCCAGGGCGCAGGGGTATTGACGGGCAGGATCACCCGTACCGTATCGTTCTGTACCACCCCAAAGCGGGTCTGATCAAACAGCTCAATGCGGAAGGTAATGCCCGTTTCGTCCCTCAGCAGTTTTATACTTTTCTCCGCACTCCAGGGACCCCTGGCGCTTTCCAGGACCGAGCGGACCCACACATGGTAGGTGGCGCCCCCGGTCAGGCCCCCTGATACGGTGTATTCCCGGTCTGCAGCGGGGTACCCTGAGGCTTCCGCCGCCGGGGCTGTACCGCTTTCATTGTAGACCAGTTCGTAGCTCAGTCCCGAAGGCGCCGCCCCGGCAGTTTCCCAGCGGGCAGTAAAAGCATTCTGCGCCGGAAGGCGTTTCAGGGTAAGGGCGCCAATCTCCGGGGGGGCATCAGCTTCGCTGCTCCCCCCGGAGTCTGAATCGTTTTGACAGCCCGTAAGGGCAAGGAGCGCCAGGTTTGCGAGCAGCAGGAATGAGAAAACCACCGGCTGCCTTTTCCTTGTAATCTTGTTGTCATTTCTCATTTCTACTGCTCCTTTCTCAATTTCCCGTTATGGGTCACTATGCCTGTCCGGGACAGGCAACTTTGCCGTATACCCTGACAAGAGTACACGGCAAAGTTTTAACTTCACCAGATCTTTGTTTTTGTGTAACAACACGGCAGGAGCCGTATTATTACAGCCTTTGGCTTAATCCCAAGTACCACCTAATGTCGCAAAAGAATCGTGTTCCTCTTTTTCTAAACCATCGTAGGATATGTTGTCGGTTGCGGCTACTTTCCCATCACGGTGCGGATACCCGCCTGTTGTTGTGCCCGATACGGCGCTGTTATTCACAAACACTGCAGCGCCCGTAGTGGTAGCTCCGGTAACCGTGTTTTTAGCGCCGTCAGTATCATCTGCACTACCCATAATGATGCCGCCGGTCTTTACAAATTTAGCCTGGCTGTTGACACCTACCCCTCCGCCTGAGACAACGTTAGCACCAGAAGCACTCTTCGTGATTGTGCTATTTCCCACAATTTTCCCGCCGGACATATTGAAGGTTGCCTTGTTATAAACAGCTACGCCGCCGCCGCCGCGTCCACTGCTATTGCCGCTGATTTCACCACCTTTCATGTTGAATATCCCATCATCAACTCTAACACCACCACCACCACTACCATTACCTGTATGGAGATTTCCTGTTATCAAAACCCTTGTATTCATTTCAAGAGTACCTTTGGTTACATCAATCAAAGGCTCATTGTTAGTGGCTGTTCCCGTGTACTTGAACGTAATGTTTGATTTAAGTACAAGCGTAATATTTTCAATCAAAATCCAGGAGGCCGCATTCGGATTTTGAATGACTGCTCTCCCATCATCCGGCCCTTCAATGGTAAGCGTAGAACCGGTGTAAAATTGAAAACCAGCAGTATATTCAGCATTAGCACCACCCCACAACCTTGTTTGCGTACTTATCATTTCCGTACCCGCAGCAAGTTTGAGGGTGTAATTGGTTGGCGTCGACTGGTAATTTGATGCGGTATTGAAATAAACCAGCGCATCGGTCAGGGTTTCGGCGCCGGATACTTTTGTATCGCCCATCCAGATGCCGTATGGACTTGGAGCAGGCGGTTCTATAGTCACCATTTCTTGCGCACTTGCAAAAGATTTGGTATCCCCTGTGGTAAGCGCCTTAAAGCGGACAAGGTAATCCCCCTTGGCCAGTCCTGTAACTTCAGCACCGGTACAGGCAGTCCAGTTTGTTGCAGAGGATAGCTTATACTCCATTGCCGCAGTTGTGCCGGTAATCTTGCCGTCAGTTGCATCGGGCTCCGTTACCTTTACAGTACCTAGCGCAGCAGGAGCCGCAGGCCGTGCGGGCAGATCAATGAACTGGGGTTCACTGTCCCTGGTACCATTGCCAAGCGGGGTGGTATTCGCGCCTCTGACAATGGCAATCCATTGCGATGTAGGTTTTAGTAAACTCGAAATACTTGCGCTATAATTATTAAGAGTACCAGTAAGACTCAAACCGGCCCTGCTACCTGAGAGGTAGGCATCTTCGGTGAAACCGGTGTACTGGAAATAGGTCGTTTGTGTATTCAAAAATCCGTCAAGTGTTTCCTTCTCGTAATTGATAGTGACAGCGGGCGTAGCTTCCCGGGGCCTCAGTACATACCGTGCGGTAAATACCGGGCTGTTTACCAGGCCTGTTTTTACCGCTATGGCCTTCAGGCTCGTTCCCGGCAGCAGGACAATCGGCACCGAAATTTTTGCGCCGGTATATTTAGTGCTCGGCGCCGCCCCGGTGGGGTCCGTGCCGTCCGTGGTGTACCAGATATCCGCACCTTCGGGGGCGCTCAGCTCCACTTCCGGATTTGTAGAATAATACGCGGTATAGGAGGTGCTTTCACCGGTGGCTCCCAGGGGGTTCGCCGTTGGAGGCGCCAGGGCAATGGCAAACTTGGCCGCCGCATTGGACTGAACGGTCAGGGCCGTGGTGCTGGCGGTCAGCGCGTCGGCCGGGATGTTTATAGCCAGCACTGCGGAACTTGCCGCACTGGGGGTTCCCGTGATTGCTATACTGATACTGTTGCCGCCTGCATTAGCATTAGACGCAGCCTTGGCAGCCAAACTACCCGCAGGCATCCCGGTGAACCAGGTGGTCACTACATCACCTTGAAGAATAGCGTCCTTGAAAGTCTCATCGGTCAGGGTAATTTTCACCTCCGCAGCAGCGGGAGCGGCAAGGGCAAGTCCGGCAGTACCGGGGATGCTCACATTCGCCACCGTTGCCTTGGGTACCGGTGTTGTCGTCACCGTAACTGTGGCGGTATCAGACTTGGTGGTATCAAAGGTAGATGTTACCGTGACCGTCACGGTCGCCGCCGTTTCTCCTGCTGCAAGGGTAAGTAGACCGGTGTCAGAAATTGTGGTATCGGTTATGCCGCCGCTCACCGTCCAGGTAACGGTATCCGCTGCCCCGCCAACCGCTGCAACTGCGGCGGCAAACTGTTGGGTTGTTCCTTTCTGTACGGAAACTGTCTTGGGGCTTACCGCAACACTGGTTATACCAGGGACCGTAACCGGCGCCGTCACCGTAACTGCGGCCGTATCGGACTTAGCGGTATCCGCTGTAGAGGCCGCCGTCACCGTCAGACTGGCCGCCGTTTCCCCGCTTGCCACGGTGAGCAGACCGGCGTCCGAAATGGTGGTTTCGGTTATGCCGCCGCTCACCGTCCAGGTAACGGTATCCGCTGCCCCGCCTGAAACTACAACATCCGCCTGAAACTGCCGGGTTGTTCCCTTCTCCACTTCCACCGTGTTCGGGGACACCGTAACGCTGAGAACCGTAGGCTCGCTTGACGGCACGGTTATTGTAACCGCGGCGGTATCGTATTTTCCGGGACTCGCCGTGGAACTTGCCCTGATAGTCAAGGTCGTTAGGGTTTCCTCCGGACTTACGGTCAGTACGCCAAGGCCGGTAATATAAGTACCCTCATCGGCGTCCTCTAAAATTTCCCAGATCACCGATTTTGACACCGTATCATTTTCTGTCTCAACATCTGCGGTTAATTGCTTGGTACTGCCTTTATCCACCGATGTATCCTTCGGGCTTACCGTAACCCGTATAACCCCATTGACCGGCACAGGAGCTATAACGGTAACCGCAGCGCTCCCGGACTTGCCGGTATCAAAGGTGGAACTTGCCGTGATGGTCAGCGTTCCCAGGGGTTCATCATTCGCCACCGTCAGAAGCCCATCGGCCGTAATGCCCGTACCCGGCTTAGTAGTTTCTCCGATTTCCCAGGTCACCGTATTCGCCGCATCCCCCTTTACCACCACCGCAGCGGTAAATTGCAGGTTCGTACCCTGTTCTAGCTCCGTTGCAGCCGGGGTTACCGTAACGCTGGTGACCGCCGGTGATGGGGAATTGGAACCGTTTTCGCATCCCAGCAGCATAAGCCCTATGACCGGCGCCAGCAGCAAAGCCGCCCCGGTAATACATTTTAAAACACTCTTCCTTTTCATAAAAAACTCCTGAACAAAAATCTATCGCCGCATATACGGCGTTTCGTTAACCCGTATACAGCGGCGCAAACGCCAATAAGCCCAAACCGGGGTAATACCCGGGGGCAGCGAAGGAGGAAAAAAAGCGTTTAACTAAACCGAGAAAGAATTTACCGTGACTGGGGGGGGGGGGGGGGTATAATTCATTACATTACAAAGACTTACACACATTTTTTCAATTTACCTTGGTATGGGTTAGTTTCGTTTGAGCAGCCACACCCATTGGGCCCGGTACCCCTGACAGAATCAATCTTAAAGAAACACTACAGGATAATACCCATAATAATTAAAAAATACAAGTATATTTAAAAAAAATGAGCCTTTTTTGTCACGTTTCATTGTGTTTTGTTTTCAGGAAAAGGCGCCGGGGGCCACTAAAAAATATAAACTTTCTGCGTATCCGGTAAAGCATAATCCACCCCCGTCCCCTAATACGGGGAGGAGGCGCTTATGTCAATTTATCATACCCAGGACAACAGTTTTAAACTTATCCTGGGTAACCACGAACTCTTTGTGGAATTCCTGCGGGATTTCATACCCATCGACCTGTTGAAGGATATCCATGCGGAGGATATCGAAGATCTTTCCGAACGGTTCCTGCCCCTCTTTCAGGATGGACAGGATTCGGACACGGTAAAGCGGATTAACCTACGGGGAAAGACGCCCCTTTTCGTTATCGCCATTGTGGAACACGAGTCCAAGGTGAATTTCCGGTCCAGCTTCAAAATGCTGCAATATATTTGCCTGGTCCTGGACAACTACGAAAAGGAGGAAAATCAAAAAACGAAGGGGATAAGCTCAACCAAGGACTTCCGCTATCCCCCGGTATTACCCGTGGTTTTCTACGACGGCCCCGGCCCCTGGACGGCGGAGCTGAACTTTCTGAACCGAACCGCCCTGGGTGAGGTATTTCACAAGTACATCCCCAAGTTTGAGTACGAACTGGTGGATTTGAAGCGGTATACCCAGGAGGACATTACCCGGTTTAACGACACCATCTCCCTTATCATGCTTATCGATCAGCTGGAAACCCATGATGGGGATTCGGTTTTGAGCAAGATACCCCGGGAATATTTTGCAAAGCGGGCATTGAAAATCCCGGAAAACCTGCGTAAAGTGATAGATGATGTAATAACCGTTCTGTTAGACCGCCTGGACTACCCCGAAGAAACAATTCGGGAAGTGACCATGCAAATTACCGGGAAGGAGGGTAATATGCTTTTTGATGGGTTTGTGGAGGCAGTAAAAGAGGAACGCCGTATTCAAAGGGAGGAAGGCAGGGAAGAGGGCCGGGAGGAAGGCCGCGAGGAAGGCCGCCTGGAAGTTGCCCGGAAGATGAAAGTCAGGGGAGTACCCACAGACCAGATCGCCGAAATAACCGGCTTTTCTGTTAATGCGGTAGAAGCTCTGTAAAATATACCCGGTGAAGCCATGCGCTGACTGGGTTACCGAAAGCACACAATTGGTCGGGGGGGCCTGTCAGGAAGGAAAAGTATGGGGCCTCCCAGAGGCTAAACTTGACCCACAGGATTAACCACAAACCTTGTTACTACGTATCTTTACCGGCTTCCCGCAGCTTGCGTTTGAGCTCCTCTATCACCCTGGCATTTTCCTCTATCACCCGGTCCTTTTCT
>NZ_AEEA01000013.1 GCF_000297095.1 Treponema primitia ZAS-1
AGTATTATCTGCGATTATAAAACCGCCTCGGTATGGAAGGTCAAGTTCAGCGATTTTGAGGACTGGTATTTGCAGGGAATGATTTACGCATGGCTCTTACGGAAGAATGGCTTTACCGTCAATAAGTGCCGCTTTATTGCCCTCCTGAAAGACCACAGTAAAAGCGAAGTTGCCCGTGACTACCAGTACCCGGCAAATCCTGTATTTGTCTATGAGTTTGACGTTACCTTTGTGAATCTTATCAAGATAGACACCTTTATCAGAAATAAGGCACGGGATTATCTGCGAGCTATTGAGCTTGCAGACAATGACATTCCTCCCTGCAATCCCAATGAACGGTGGGATAAAGTAACCAAGTATGCCGTGAAAAAGGAAGGCAGGAAAACCGCTGTCCGGCTTCTTGACGACCAGGCTGCGGCGGATGCCATGGCGGCTGAGTTTGGCAAAGGACACTACGTTGAAGTACGGCTCGGTGAATCCACCAAATGTCTGTCCTATTGCCGCTGTTGTGGGTTCTGCAATTACTATCAGGATTGTGTTAAAGCCCTGGATGTAAAAGCGGCAGCGTAACGGAGGTATTCTAATGAAGTATGCCATTAAGACACGGTTTATCTTTCAGGGAACTTTCTCTGTGGAAGCTGAGAACAAATCCCAGGCGAAGGAATATGTGGAAAAACATTGCGGCCTTGTATTAGGGGGCGATATTCATTCCTCCCTTCCCTGCGAGGATGCGGATTGGGATTTTCCGGTTCATCCGGAAAAAATTATCGCCGGAGGAAGGAGGGTTTCTTAATGCTCAGGCTGAAAAGCAAGAAAACAGGTAAATACATAAAAGCTGATTCAATGGGCATGGTATGGGTATTTGAAACCAAAATAGAAGCAACATATTTTCTGAAGGTGAATAAGGCAAACCCAACAGATTTTATCTTTGAACCACTAGAGGAACTGGATAAAAAGAAGAACGGCGTTTGATTTATTAGACAGCACCGGCACGGATTTCTGTTGCCGTGGTTGATATTAAAATTACTGGGTTACTAAGTAACCCGGCAAAGGAGAAGCAAATGGCTTTTAAGAAAGCGGAGCGTACCCAATTGTATTTGCGGTGCGCGTTATTTGGCCCGTCAGGTTCCGGGAAAACCATGACGGCCTTGCTGATGGCGAAAGGGATTGCTGATAAGATGGGTGTTCCCTTTGCGGTCATTGATACGGAGGCCCGGTCGGCATCAAAGTATTCCGACCGCATCCCGTTTGATGTGGATGACCTTGCGAACAAGACGGTGGATACTTATATCGCCGCCATGAACGAGGCTATCAAGGCGGGGTACAAGGTGCTGGTGATTGATTCCCTGTCCCATGCGTGGCGTGAATTGACCGATGAGGTAGACCGCATCGCACAGAACAGCGTCAGTAAAAACACCTTTTCCCCCTGGGCCAAGGTAAACCCAAAACAAAAACGGTTTATCGACGCCATCCTTAACTTCCCCGGACACATCATCGCCACCATGCGGAGCAATACCGAATGGGTAATTTGTGAGGGGAAGAACGGAAAATCCTCCCCGGAAAAGGTCGGGCTAAAGCCTGAACAGGGCAAGGGAATTGAGTACGAGTTTGACCTGCTTATGGAAATGGACCAGAACCATCAGGCGACCGTTACCAAGGACCGGACCGGAAAGTTTCAGGATGAAACCATTACCAAGCCGGGGGAGGCTTTCGGTGTGGCCCTCTACGACTGGCTCTCAAGCGGTACGGTGGTTCCTGTACCAGAGGCAAAGCCCGCTAAACCCGTGAAGGCTAAGGCCGGAGACCCCAAAGCGGCCCCATCCGGCAAACCCCCTGCGGAACAGCCAATGGCTGGCAGCGTAAAGGAACGGGGTAAAGGTATTATCCAGGAAATAGGGATACTTATTACCGCCGCTGCCGAATCCGGACAAGCTTATTTTACCGAAACAGAAAAAGAAGAAGCCCGGGGAATCATCCACACTATTACTTTGGATGAAGCGGGTATCGGGGACCTGGAAGCCCTTAAATCTTTCCTGAACGATGAGCTTGCCAAGCGTAAAACCACCAATATGCCGCAAACGGCGGCCACACCTGCGGCCACCAAAGCCGCCTAATCGGGTTACTTAGTAACCGGAGCCAACCATGGCACATTACTTTTTCTCTGCGCCGATACGGTCACGGCTATATCTGTCATGGCAGTTTCGGCGTTTTTATTACAATCATTTCATAGGAGGAGGGTTTCAATGAAACCTCAGAATCACAGTTTTATAGACACCATAACCAATGGTGAATGGCGGAAATCATTACCGGCGATTTTTCCGGTATCCCAGAAGGAACCACAAAAGGCGCTTGTAAGAACGAGGCCAATACCTGCTACAACCGTTAAGCGGTCAAGGCCAAAGACACGGGTGGTAACACCAACCCAGACACGGGTACGCACGGTAGCGCGTGTGCCGAAAGCAAATGTCGAAATTATCCATTTGCAAAACCCGGACGATTACGACCGCGCATTGTTTGTATGCAAAGCCTGCTCAAAGATTGACGGAACACAATTTACATCAGTTATCCATGTTGAACCGATGAAAACCGGAAGCCGTCTTATCGGCACCGATGGTAAACGGCTGCATGTCGCCGAAGTAAAATCCATGATTAAGCCCGGTAATTACAAGCCCCTCATCACCAAAGACAGCATCGGTTTTGGCAAGCCGGAGACCGATGTTCAATTTCCCGATTGGGCTAAGGTGGTGCCTCTTACGGTGCGGAAACGGGGAACGATTGACCTTGGCGCGGTCAAAGGGACAAAAACCATCAAGGCGGATAAGCTGTCTGTCGTTATTCGCTCTTTCATGAAGCAGACCGGCGAAACCGTCAACCTGCGCTACCTTGAGGACCTCCCGAAAACCGCCTGGGCGGTGTATACCCAGCCGGAACAGCATAAGGCGTTTGTCTTGAAGCCCCAGGGGAATCTGAAAGGCATCTATGCAGTAATGGTGCCGAGCGCTGCATAAACGGACAGTATGTTTCTTCACCGGAAAAGGGAGTATGGCTCTGTCAGAGTTGTACTCCCTTTTTGTTTTTACCCATACAGTATAAAGGAGCAATGTCTATGAAAGAAATAGATGAAAAAGATGGAAAGCGGTGTACCTTGTACGATGTGAGCGAGGAAGCTAAGAAGGCAGATATTGAAATGCCGGTTTTGCTGGACGCTGAACTTGCCGGAAAGCTTGAGCCGTCTCCCTTTCTCACATCAATAGGCATCACCTTCAAACAACGCCTTGAAAATCTGCTCAGCCTTGTGCGTTCAAGCATAAAGCCGACGAAACAGGATGAAAAGCAGTTCGGTGTGCCGTTTATGGTTCTCAAAGGGCCATTGGTAAGCGAATCGTTCGTATTGGTGCATGTCAATATTGAAAGTAAAGACGGAAAGCCGTCAATCACGCTTAGTCAAATAAGCGAAATTGACGAGAACGATTAACGGTAATTCTTGTCAGGCGGTTCCGTATTGGAGCCGCTATTTCATTTCTTTTGGAGGTATGTATGTTTTTCTTGTTACCGCTGATACCGATAGTATCGGCAATTACGACAGGCGAAGTAATTGGTATCGGTTTAACCGCTATCGGCATTGGCGCCGGGATAAAAGGCTCCATTGATTTTCACCAGGCGCAATCCCTAGTGGATGACGCCCGGAGTGAATACAACTATATGGCCGAACGGATACGCTTGAAGGCACAGACAATTCAAAACCGGTTGATTGATTTCAGCAAATTAAAGTTGCAAACCTATACCGGGATTATTCATGAAGCAGTAACGGTATTGTCGCGGTTCAAAACCATTAACCTGTCATCATTCAAAGATATTCAGGTTGACACTGTCCGGTTTCTAAAGACCGAACTTGAAACGCTGGAAACATCCTGTGTCAAAGCAAGCGATGTACTGTCAAGTTTATCGGCTGGCATCAATGCGGCGGTGTATGACAAGTACAATTACAAGGACACACCCCCGTTGATAGAAACCATGGGAGGGTTTGGCATTAAAGGATTACCGCAAATCGAACTGCCCAATATACCCTATTCCGCTATCACCATGGCGGGGCTATCCTGGGGCATAAACGGCAATGTGGCATTGACCCGTTCGGAAGCTTCTGCGGCCGACATAAGCGCTGCAACAGAACGATTAAAACCGGCGCTGGCAGGGTTTAAGGTTATCGCAAAGCGGATATCAGAGGCCGAGACCTTAATTGCTTCGTTAAGCGAAAAACTTGCTGTTGCTATTGAAGAGCTATCCAAAACTGATGGTGAACACATTACCGCCATAGACGCCATGGGGATTGAAACGACGATTTCGCTTACAAAAGCATTAAAACAAATCATCGAGGTTGATATCGTCAGTGGAAATAGTCTTTGTAATAGTGAATCCGGTATCCTGTTCAAAAGAATATGGAAGGAGTACGGCAATGATGTATGATGAGAATGATTACGAGGAATTGCCGGATTACGATGAAGAGCAGGGTTACGGGGAAGACCCAGATGATTCAGGGTATCCGAAACTACCGGAACCTTCCCGAAGGCAAAACTATTCAAACCGTTATATCGGCGAGACCCTTGGGGCCGTTATGCAGTCGCTTACAGAATACGCCCGGACCCTTGAGCGCGAAAAATCAAACCGGGCCGATATTGAACGCAAGCGGAAAACCGCCCTTTCCGTAATCCGCTCTGAAAGGGGTGTTATGCTGCAATACCTCAATCACCGGTTCGGGGAACGGCAATCGCTCTATCAGCAGTATTTTCAGCTTATTGATACTGCCCTGGAACAGCAGCAGGAGGAATTGGTCAGGATGGTTCTTGAAAATATCCTGAATATCTATCAGGATAATCCTTGTTCAGGTCTCGAGGATTTCAGGCAACAGTTTGAGGCTATAAGTGAGGTGGTCCATATATGAAACCTAAACCATCCGGCGTTATGCCGCCGACCGGCAATCAGCAGCGCCTTTTCCTCTGCGAAAGCTGCGGCCATACCTTCATGGGGATAAAAATCGTATTCCCCCCGAAATGCCCGGAATGCGGCAGCGCGAAAGTAAAAGAAGACCATCGGGCAGAGTATTGACCGCTTCCCAGCAAAAATAAGTTAAAAAAGTTTACAATTCTCATTTGGTACGGCGTTATATGTCGTAGCGCCCGCCGTATATTCATAACAGAAACTGGGTTTTAACCTGTTTCAAGGTTCCTGCTTGTGCAGGGACAAATACTCTTTTGGAGGTTACTATGTACATGAAGAATGAAGATATCCTTACCGGTAAAACGCTGGACAATCCGCAAATCCTCTGGGATGAGGAAGACAAGTATGCCATTATTATCTACCTGCTTCTCTCGCTGGAGAAAAAAGCCGGGAAGGATGAGTTGGCTCGTTTTGATGACCTTTTCGGATTGACCAGCACAAAACCGGAAGAAACGGCCATTGACGAGGATGAAAATGTCAACAAACTTGAAGGATTAGCGGAATCAAGGGAAACCATTATCCGCGAATGTGAAAAGTTTCTTGCGGAACTGGATGAAGCCAGCCGGTATGATTGCATCGTTGATGAAATCGACCGCTTTATTGAAGGCGGCGCCGACCATGATTCAACCTGCGTCATTGGCAGCAGTTATGCAAACTTTGGCAAGGACAACAAACTGGACGGCGGCGCGTATTGGCTTTTCGATTTGGTGAAGCTCGTTATTGCAGATGCCGACTACAGCGGCAACAAGAAACGGCTTATCAAACACCTTGCCCGGAAATGGAATGTTGAAGCGACCGTTTTGACAATGCTGGAAAAGTCTGCGAAGACATTCCTTTCAATCAGGAAAGCAAGGGCGGAAATTGAGGCAAGCGACAAGCCCTATCATGAGGCAGTCAAGCTCCTCAATGCCCTTGACATAGCGGAAAAAGAGGCGTGGCGGGAACTGAACAATGCCGGTGTTGCCAAGGACAAAAAAACATCGGCCTATGTTGCCGCCCAGAATCGGGTTTCCGAGGCCATTGAGAACCTCACCGGAAAACCAATGGACCGGCTCAAGCCCAACGACACAGGGGAAGTCTCAGAGGAAGACGACGATGACGAGGAACCGGATTTCTGGGATGAAGTCGCTGATAAGGCCGTTAGCGGCATACAGTGGTTTTTCGGAGGAATCGCCGACGCCATTGAGAATGCTACCTTGACACTCGACAGCCGCCGTTAGTAATACGAAACAATGACCCCAGGGCAAGTATTTACCCTGGGGCTTGTTTGTATTTTCCGGATTACTTTATTATTTTCCATTTGAAGGTTTAAAACATACATCCCAGACGATTTATTTAATATTCTTATTATTTTTTTTTCTTCTAATACCTTTGCAACATTTACACCTATTACAATAGCTGTTGCTGTTACAACTATTCCACCAACAACCTTTAACCCCGTCTCTACCTGTCTCGATTTTAATTCACCGGTCTTACACCATCGTGCAAAATGCTCACAGTTATAGAAAATCAGGTCATATTCACCTTTTTGTTTACCAATAAGCGAATACGCCCGACGAACTATTTCGTTAGGCGTAAAAGTCTGCTCCATTGAGCTATCCACATGACCGGCATTGCCTTTAAGAAATACTTTCAGGCTTGTTTGCTGAATAAATGCATCCTTTGATGAAAGTTCAAAACCATTCTTGAGGGCAGCGGATGGCGAAGGTAAATGTTTTTGAAATTACGTAGTAATTTCTACCTATTTATGGGGGCTTGCGGGGGTACCCCCAATTTAGGGCGTGATAATAGTGCGGCTGGGGTGGGAAGGAACGGGAGGCGGTATGAATTAACAGTATTTATAACTGCTTGAATCATTTCCGCCGATGTTTTATAATCTTTCTATGAAAGTTTTATCGATACGGCAGCCGTATGCTACGCTTGTTTGCAGGGGGATAAAAACTATTGAAAATAGGACTTGGGATACTAAATACCGGGGGAAGCTGCTTATTCACGCTTCGGGCAAGTCTCTTGCGTGGCCGGAATTAAAGTATATGCCGGATATTTTTACTAAATACCATCTTAAATATTATGGGTATGATCCTCTGCCTAAAGATGCCCCCGATTCCTTTAAGGGGTATATTCAATTTCTAAATGAGATAGTTGCGCAGTATGGTTTGGGCGAGAAACTTACTTATAAAATGCCTGTAGGCGAAGCAAAAAATGCTGCCAGGAAATATGGGTTTATTATGCCTGGCCAATGTATTGTCGGGGAGGCTGAGCTGGTCGATATTATCGATGATTCGCAAGATGAATTTGCTGAGCCTTCCTGTTTCCATTGGATTTTTGACAAGGCTGTTTTGTATAAAAAACCGATTATGAATGTGATGGGGAAATTGCGGTTATGGGAATATGAAAAATAGTTTGGTTTTTTTTCATTTTATCAATTTTCTGTTTCGGAAGAGGACATGTAACAAAATTAGTGTAAACGGCTATACTACTAACAAGGAGCAAGTATGGCCTTTTCAAAGGAAGTCCTGGATGCAATTCTGAAGGACTATCATGGACCCGATGACTTTTATGGGCCTGAAGGGATCATGAAGCAGCTGACCAAAGCGCTTGTAGAGCGAACGATGGAAGCTGAACTGACCGAACATCTTGGGTATGAGAAAAACGACGCGGGTGAAAAACAAATCTCGGATCGTCGGAATGGCAAAAACACCAAAGAGTTAAGAACCGACAATGGGCCAATGACCATCGAAGTCCCCCGGGATCGGGAGGGAACATTTGAGCCCCAAATTGTACCCAAACACCAGCGGGAGTTTCGGGGATTCGATGATAAAATCCTTTCGATGTACGCTCTGGGACTTACCACCCGCCAAATACAAGATCATCTCAAGGACATCTACGCCGTTGATGTCTCTCCTGAGCTTATCAGCCGGGTAACCGACGAGGTTAAGGAGTTGGCGAGTGAATGGCGCGGGCGGGTGCTTGAGCCCTTTTACCCGGTACTTTTTCTGGATGCGCTGCGGGTCAATATCCGCGATGGGGCCACGGTGGTCAAAAAATCCGTTTATTTGGCCTTGGCGATACGTTTGGATGGACAGAAAGAGCTTTTAGGGCTCTGGATTGAGCAAAACGAAGGGGCCAAGTTCTGGATGAGCATTATGAACGAGCTTAAAAATCGTGGAGTACAGGACATCCTCCTTGCCGCAGTCGATGGACTCACCGGTTTTCCCGATGCCATTGCTGCGGTGTTTCCCAAAACCGAGGTTCAACTTTGCATTGTCCACATGGTCCGCAATTCAGTTCGATTTGTCCCGTACAAAGACCGGAAGGCAGTGACTGCCGGACTCAAAACTATATACCTGGCTCCTTCAGCGGAACTTGCCGCTGAAGCGCTGGACGAGTTCTCGAGTGTCTGGGATAAAAAATACCCAATGATTTCAAAGTCCTGGCGGAGTCGATGGAACGAGGTCATACCGTTTTTCAAATTCTAGCCTGAAATCCGGAAAGCGGTTTATACGACCAATGCTATCGAGTCGGTTAATTACACGATTCAAAAAATTATCAAACACCGCCAGTCTTTCCCAAATGACGAGGCTGCGGTGAAATTAATTTTTATGGGCTTGAAAAATATTTCCAGAAAATGGACAATGCCCATACGGGATTGGGGCGCTGCCCTCAATCAATTCGCAATCATTTACGGGGAAGATAGAGTCCCCCTATGATTACCGTTTACACTAAAAATATTACAAGTTCTCGGAAGATGCCATAATTGCGCTCATTCTCTTGTAATAATCGTATTATTATGCAAAAATATTTTGTTCTAATATAAAATTTTCATAGTGCTTGGCACACTTATCTTTACCTCTAGGATTTTTTGGTGCCTGGTACTTTAAAATGAAAAGTAACGCTATCTACGCTACTGGTAGTGTCCCTCGCGCGAGGGACACTAGGCATTTCCGGTGCCTGGCACCCCTGCGTTGCCTAGTCATTTTTTAAGATTTTGTGCCAGGCACCAGTTTATCCCCTTTACGATTTCCATTCACCAAATCCATTGATCTAATAATTTAATACCTTTTATTTTAACATGTGAATATTTACTTTGCACATAAATAATTTCAGTTATACCCTTTTCTGTTAAGACATCAGAAACGTATTTAGCGTAACTAAATGTGGTTTTTAGCTTTAATTTTAATTCTTTATCCAGACCGTCTTTGGTCTTGCTTATTCCATCATGACTGCAATTTTGTGGTAAACATTTGTTGGTTTCATGATTTAATAATTCAATTGCACTCATTATTATTTCTTCCGAAATAGTTATGTTACTTTTTTCTAATTTAATTATAATAGGGAGATACCCAATTTTAGAAAGCATTAATTTTCTTATATTCGCTGGAATGTTGTTTGCCATTGCAATTCTCCTTTTGTTTTATCCAAAGTAGAATATCTTCTTTGGGAAAAGTAAATGACCAACATCGTATTTCCGTTGTAGCCTGTATAACATAATTAAGACCTCCTCCTACTCCCATCCACCTGCCGTACCAGCTACACTACTTTCCAATGTAACCCCCATTCCGACTGTAGTGTCACGCTTTTTATTTCCATAAGAAACATATACAGCATGTCCATGGGAGTCATTATTTGCAGTGTTTTTTAGTTCCGCAGATACATTTGAACCATAAATAATGCATCCTGTTGACTTGGTGAAAATTCCTTCATTATTAACGTACACACCACCTCCATAAGAAGAAGAAAGAGAAGAAAAAGCCTCATTACCGCTGATTACCCCACCACTTATAGTAAAGGAACCGCTATTCACATACACACCACCCCCATAAGAAGAAGAATAACCAGAAGCCGTATTACCGCTGATTTCTCCACCGCTCATGGTAAAGGAACCGCTATCCACATATACACCACCCCCATAAGAAGAAGGATAAGTTGGAAAAGAAAGAGCAGTAGAACCAGAAGAAGCCGAATTACCGCTGATTACACCACCGCTCATGATAAAGGAACCGCTACCCACATAAACACCACCACCATAAGAATACGGCTTATTAGAAAAAGAAGAAGTAGAAGCCCTATTACCGCTGATTACACCACCGTTCATGATAAAGGAACCGCTACCCACATAAACACCACCACCATATGATCTAGCCGTATTACCGCTGATTTCTCCACCGTTCATAGTAAAAGAACCGCCACCCACGTACACACCACCTCCATAAGTTGGAGAATCAGTAGAACCAGAAGAAGCCGAATTACCGCTAATCTTAACGCCATCATTTATTTCCAGGACTCCGCCATTATTAACTTTTACAAGCGCATTTCCATTGGAATTAATCGCTCCCCGTAAAGTAATGTTATTTTCAAGTATAAAGGTAACTCCGGTGTTAATCACAAATAAACTTGTAAATGTATAGGTATTTAAGCTGATGGTTCGTTCTACACTATCGCCCATAAGTGTTATGCCAACTGTCAAACCAGTATACGAAAGAGTAATATTTGATGCTAACTCATCTGCGCCAAGAACAATAAAATAATTATCACCGTTCATAGCGTAGGCCGAAATATAATCAAGAGATGAAGCAAGGTTTTGATTGCCGATTTTGTTTGCTGCAATGACAGAAGTTTTATAAAGTCCGGCAGATACTGGACCTTCTTCCCATTTAGCATAGAGTATTATATTGACCATTACAGTTAATGTAGCGCCAACCGGGTAACTTATCCCGGTTCCATCGATGGCGGTATTCCATCCATTAAAAGTGTATCCGGATTTATTTAAACTGCTTCTACTGCCGACTATAATATTCGTTCCCACATCCGCCGTTTGAACTGACGGCGCTGAACCACTGCCGCCATTTGCATCGTATGTTACGGTAAACACAGCCGATGCATCAGACCACTGCGCATAAAGGATAGTATCCGCATTTACCACAAATGATACACCAGCCGCATAACTTGTCCCGGTCCCATCGGTGGCAGTATCCCAGCCGCTAAAAGTGTACCCGGATTTGCTCAAACTGCTTCCACTGTCGACTGCTATAATCATTCCCGCACTCACCGTTTGCACTGTCGGCACTAAATCGCTACCGCCGTTTGCATCGTATGTTACGGTATATGTAGCCGATGTATTAATTACCCACTGCGCATAGAGGGTACTATTTACATTTACCACAAATGATGCACCAGCCGCATAACTTGTCCCGGTTCCATCGGAGGCAGTATTCCAGCCGCTAAAAGTATATCCAGATTTGCTCAAATTACTTCCGGTACTGACGGTAATACTTGTTCCTGCATTCACCGTTTGGGGTGATGGCACCGAACCGCTACCACTGTTTTCATTGTATGTAACGGTATGCGTAGCTGACGTATTAATTACCCACTGTGCGTAGAGGATAGTATCCGCATTTACCACAAATGATGCACCAACCGCATAACTCGTCCCGGTCCTATCGGAGGCAGTATTCCAGCTGCTAAAAGTGTATCCGGTTTTGCTCAAATTGCTTCCACTGCCGATTGTTATAACTGTTCCTGCATTCACCGTTTGCGCTGCCGGAGCAGTGCCTGTCGCACCATTTCCATCAAAACTTATAGTATAAAC
>NZ_AEEA01000014.1 GCF_000297095.1 Treponema primitia ZAS-1
ATAATCCAGGTCGTCCCAGTCGAAATCCTGGGCCGGCAGAGAAAATGCCCCGATCAGTAATGGTAATAGAACTGCAATATACTTTTTCACCGTTCCTCCGGATATCATTCTTCGGTTAAACCGTTTTGAATGAATTTATCAATGATGATATTTACCTCTTCTATCAGAATCCCTGTGTACCGTTCAATATTATCAATTATATAACGCTGCAATTCATGGATATTTCCCCCCAACTGGGTTCCATAGGGTACGTCAATGGTAATCACCAGCCTATACCCTTCGTCATCATCCTTGACCACCATCTTTTTGATCCGGATATTCTGATTATACTCATCTACGCAATGAATAACCATCTGGCTTAGGGCAGCCTGGGAAATGATAACCTTACCCCGTTTTGAATATTCCGGCCGTACCACCGACTTTTCATGTACCGATGGTCCTCCCCCCAGGGCGACGGGTCCCTTTTTCCGCTTGAAAATCTTGATGGCATCGTAAAAAATATTGGGATAATTCCGCTTTATCTCGATACTCGGGACGGGAATAACGTGTTTCCCCTCGATCTTCCTGGTCCGGATAGCCCGTTCAATCTCTTCCTGGGAGGCGATATCCTGAATTTTGATGATCTTACTGATAGGTGGAAGCTGGAGCCGGGCGGCAATCTTGTTTACCATCTTCTCCGAGGTCCCCAGGATGAGGATTTTCTTTGTTTTTTCGGTCTGAAGCTTCCTGGCCACCTCATCCCGCTGCCCCTTATTGTCAAAAAGGGCCACCTTCACCGCCGCCATGAAGGTTTTTTCCCGCTTAGCGGAGTGGCCTGCCAGGATCCGGTTATCCCGGATCAGGAGCCCATCGTCGATGATAAAGTCTATCCCGTATTTCTGGGCCACAAGTTTGGCCCGGAAACTCTTGCCGGTACCGCTTTCTCCGACGAGGGCAAAGGTTTTTATCCTCCGCAGGGGGGAGAGGAAATCCCAAAACATTGTTTTATTATAGAGGGTGCGATTGTCCCTTACAAGCTCTCTCTCTTTCCCCCCCCTGATGGACCCCAGAACGGGAGGGGCAAAGACGGGGGG
>NZ_AEEA01000015.1 GCF_000297095.1 Treponema primitia ZAS-1
CGCAGCTGCTCCGGCCCGAACCCCAACACCCACTCCGGCCCCGGTAACGCCGGTCCCCGCGGCTGCCCCGGCCCAGGATTCCGACGAGGATGAATTTACCTACGACTGGGACGCCGTCATTGAGGAGCCGCCGGATTTCGTCGACCCCTATGCGCGGGAAACTCCGGTGCAAAATGCGCCCGCAGCGCCTGCCCCTGCGGCTGCCCCGGTTGCACCTGTGGCTGCCCCGGCCCAAACCCCAACGCCTGCTTCGGTAACGCCGGCTGCCCCAGCGGCAGTTCTGGCTGAACCCCTAAGCCCGCAGGATCCGCAAACGCCGGGGGCTATCCTTGTCCAGGGTAAAAACTACCGTATTTATTCCGATGGAGATAAGGCGGATGCAGAATTACTGTTAAAGGAAATGGAACTGCGGCTGGATCTTTATAACCGGCTCTTCCGTTTTGACCTCGCCACGGTCAGCGGGCCCCTGCAGGTCCGGTCCATCAGCGATGGTGAGGCGTACAAAAACTATGTCCAGCCGCGGCTTGGCGAAACGCCGGTCTTCCCCTCCGGAGCTGTGTATTTTCACTACAACCGGGAGGATATACGTGAACTGGTGATACACCGGGGAAGCGCTGAGGAAGCGGCCATGGTTTCCCATCAGGCTTTTATCCAATACCTTCGGGCTTTTATTGCCAATCCCCCCTCCTGGATGCAGGATGGGTTCGCCATTGTTTTCAGCACCCTGTATTTTGATACATCCTCCCAGGAATTGATGTACGACGAAAATCTTAGCTGGTTGAACATGGTAAAAAGCCTGGCGAACAATGCGGCGGAACCTGAGGCCATACTCCTTTCGGATACGGAAGAATATACCGGGGGACCCATAGAAAATTTTAAGCCCCTGGCCTGGTCTCTGGCTTCCTTCTTCCTGAATTACGATAACGAAGATTATTTCAGAACCCTTACGGAGATGTTTCTGTTCCTTTCCCCAAACGCCACGGCGGATAGAAATTCCCGGGCCGCCGTAAAACGGCTGACGCTCTGGACTGATTTTGAGAAACTCACCTCAGATTACCATACTTATCTGGCTTCCCGCAGGACCTTTGCGGAACTTATGGACGCCGGACAAAGGGCCTACACCGCCGGAGACCATGCAAGCGCCGAGGCATCCTTCACCAAAGCCCTTTCAGCGCATCCCAACCAAACCGCCCCCTACTACTACCTTGGTCTCCTGGCCTATAATGAAAAAAACTTCACCAAGGCGGAGGAGTTTTACAACACCGCCCTGAAACACAGTTCCGCTAACGGCGCTGCCAACGTCACAGATTCCGCACTGATCCAGTACGCCCTGGGACTCAATGCAGTTTCCGCAGGACATAACGCCGACGGGAGACGCTGGCTGGAACAGGCGGCCGCCGCCGCGCCGGACAGGTATGGGGAAAAGGCGGGGAAAGTGCTGGAGCGGCTGAAACCTTAGGGATCAGCAAGCCCTGCCAACCGGATTAGGACAGGTTTAGTCTATTTTAACTTTTGCGCAAAAAGCCAATGCCGGATACCGGCGTTTGCAAAACTTGCCCGGTGGGTAAGGTGCCCGTCGGGTACGACGGAACCTCTGATATATTCAACGTAAATCATAGATGCGCCCAAAGCCTTAGCCCTTGTTATGGTATCATCGGCCTGTTTTTTTGCCGCTCCACCCCGGAGCGCCGCATCCCATGCATTTTCACCGGTGCTCCGGTATACCATGACCCCTAACCGTTCTAATTGATCCATCATGGCGATCATATTCTCTTTGATGAAATCATACGATTCGTCCTCAGCTACGGTAAAGAACAAAGGTTTAGCCCGCATCTTTTCGATCGTTGCATCGGTAAATTTAGCCCCCGACGCAAAAGACAAACCAGCGGCAAATATATCCGGCCGTTCTACTAAAGCTGCGGCGGCGCCACCGCCTCCCATTGAATGACCTGTCACATATATCCTGTTGGTATCGATATTGTAGGAAGGTATAACAGTATTTATCATAGTATTGATAGCGGCCCGCAAACTTTTTGAAGGATGGGTATAACCTGTACCTTCCGTATCCTTCAGATACGTATACCACCCAAATTCTTCAAATATTCCAGTACCCCGTTCTTCCGTAACCGGACACTGGGGGATCATTAAAAAACAAGGCGTTTCTTTTTGCGCCTCCTCTTTTATATATTCCTGCGCCTGCCTGTAGGCGCTTACCGTTGCCCGGTTATCGTACCCCGATTCACCGGCGCCATGCAGAAAAAACACAAGGGGAAGATCCTTCAGACCTTCGGACTTAATTTCGTAACCCCCGGGTATATAGAGATTGTAATTAATGACAATGCCCGTACCGGGGTCATTATAGGTACCCTGATGTAAATCATCCACAATCTCGATATACTGATCATCATTTACCCTATTAAAGGGGGCAATTTTTCTACCGTCAAAATTAAATACCGTTTCAAGTTGACGGACCGACAGAACAATCGGCAATTCAACTGCCCAATTGCCAAAATCACCCCCCTCAGAACTGTGCCTATAGATTCCGGTTGGTTCCTTAAACTCGTTGGAATCAGGGGCCTCATTAACAAGCAATTCAATAAATAAATACGTACCCCGGAGAGAAATATCGTTCCTATTGCCGGAATTATTTACATAGCTATGGATAACCCTACGTCCCGGTACCTGAAAGTATGCCGGCAAGAAGAGGCCCGCTTGAATTTCCCCGGTAAATTCTATCCGTATCGCCGTTGTAACCAACCCATCCTCAAATATTTTACCAATAGCGGTGATATGCAGGGGTACTATAAATTCACGACCATTCTTAAAATCGGGGCAACCAAGGTAGTGAAAAGTAACATCATCTACGCTGTTCGCATTTAAGCCCTTATTAGTTATATCCACAGAAACACTCCTTCCTAATCAGACAATCATACTGCCTATGGTATAACTGATCTCTTCATAGGGTATGCTTCTGTCATTGAGGGGAATCTCCCCCTGTATTTTATAATCCTTCATTACGATAATGCGGCGGGCCAGGGAAATCATTTCCGGCATATCCGACGAAATAAGGATGATCGACTTTCCGTGTTTTTTTGCCAGATCCCAGATCACATTATGAATATTCCGCTTTGCACCGACATCAACCCCAACCGTCGGTTCATCAATGATGAGTATATCACACCCCGCGGCAAGCCATTTTCCGATAGAAACCTTTTGCTGATTCCCCCCGGAAAGCTGTTCCACCCTGGTTGTTAGTTTTGGGGTCTTGACCTGCATACTATCAACGTACTGCCTGGAGGTGTTTTCAATTTTTTTCAGATTTAATAATTTCAGTTTACTCCTATGGGATTGAAGAGAGGGAATAGTAATATTTTCTTTTACCGAAAAGGGTAATATCAACCCCTCTTCTTTGCGATTTTCTGAAACATAGCCAATACCGTATTTATTAAGCGCATCCTGCATACCCTTTATTTTTGCAAGCTGCCCGTTAACATATATCTTCCCATTATCAAGCCTGTCTGCGCCAATAATAAGCCGCGCCAATTCTGTTCTGCCCGCGCCTATAAGCCCATAAAACCCCAGAATTTCCCCTCTGTGGAGTTCAAAATTGATACCCTCAAAAAGATCCTGCCGGTAAAGATTTTCAACCTTTAACACCACCTCATCATTCAGATCAAGCTGGCCAAAATCATCAATTTCCTCTTCCCTGCCTATCATCATTTTGACAATGTCCTGGCGGGTCACATCCTTACAGTCCCGGGTTCCGATGTATTTTCCATCCCGGAGCACCGATATCTTATCGCAAATACTTACTACTTCCTCAATTTTATGGGATACAAAGATTATACTATGATTTTTTGCTTTAAGATCCCGTAAAAGGGTAAAAAGAGTTTCCGCCTCATATTTAGTCAGGGAACTGGTGGGTTCATCAAAAAAAATGTATTTCGAATTGGATGAAAGCGCCTTTGCAATCTGAATAAGCTGCTTTTGTGCCGCCGTAAGCTTATCCACCTTTGCGGTAGGTGAAAGCTTTAATCCCACCATATCCAGGTATTTTTGCGACTCCTGTTTAATTAAATTCCAGTTAACAAAAACACCATGGTCAGAATAATTTTTTAATCTATCAAGTATCATGTTTTCAGCAATAGTAGCGTCAGGTATAAGCTGTATTTCCTGGTTAACGATGTTGATATCGTAGGCAACGGCATCATCAAATCCGCGCAGACGCAGCAATTCATCGTCAATATATACTCCCCCATCATCGGGCTTGTATATTCCGGTGATAATCTTGAGGAGTGTGGATTTACCAGCCCCATTTTCTCCCATCAGGGCATGGATCTCACCCCTTTTGAACTGCAAGGAAACATCATTCAACGCGCGCACCCCGGGAAATATTTTTGTTATATTCCTGACTTCAAGCATCGAAGGTAACTCCAAATTCCGTTTTGTTAAAACTTCAACCAAAAAGCCTGAACCGGAGAAAACCGCCGGCTCAGGCTTAAACATTGGGTTAAACCCTTACTTTGTAAGGTATTCGGTATACAAATTATTCTTAATTTTCTGGGTCATGGCGTTGATATCATTAGCATAGGAATCAACATTGTCCTTGGTTACCATAACGGTGCCGGAGTCAATAAAATACTTGCCCGGGCGCGGCTTTGCTCCGTCGTGCATAGCCTTTAAAATTTCCAATGAAAGATAGGTCTGTCCATAGGGATTCTGAGCAACCGTACCATAGATGGTTCCTTTTTTAATTGCATTAAGGGTGCCTTCTTCGGTATCAATGGTAACTGCAAATATCTGCCGGTTCATGCCATCCAATACAGAGATAAGCCCCTGGGTTGCTATCATGCCGGTGGAAACAACCCCCATAGCATCGGGATTGGCGGTAAGAATATCAGTCGCCTTCTGGGTAGCTGCGTCGATCGCTTCGATGCCGGCGGTTTCCCTATAGGTTATGCCCCTTTCGGTACAGGCCTGTTTTACCCCTTCCTGGCGGAGAACCGTATTAGGATCGGTTAAAACTTCCAGGATATTAAGAAGCGTTCCCTTACCACCCATCTTATCGATGACCGTGATCGCCGCATCGTATGCAGCCTGCCTGACATCCGTTGCAAGACAGAAAGCGGCGGTTGTATCGGTCCCCTTGGGATTAGAAGTTGAGCTATCGGCGCCAATATTAATAATATTGATACCACGCTTTGTCAATTCTTCAAAAAGGCCGTTTACCCCAGGCAGGGGGTATATGGTAATGGCGTTAAAACCGTTAGCCGCCACCAGGGCGTTAACTTTTTCAGATTCGGTGTTTATCGAAAACTCCGGACCGTATTCAACGGTTACCTTATTACCGGTGTCCTTCACCCAGGCAGTAGAACCTGTTTGAAGATCATTAAAATACGAATGGGGCGCCGGAAAATAAAATAACACCTTAAATTCTCCACCGCCTGCCTGCTTATTGCCGCCGCCAAAGGCTGCAAAAGCAGTCATCATCATAAGAAAAATCAAACCTAACTTTTTCATACATTCCTCCATCACAATTTATTTCAGACGTCATTACATAACGCTTGATTACTTTACCGTTTCTTCCCTATTCCGCTTTTCCTTTTGATAGGCCCGGCGTTTGTTGTACTCCGATAAGAGCGCCCCTATACTGGTAAAGGATACGGAGACTAAAAGGATGATCCCCAAATAAACCTGCTCAAAATAAGAATTGGCATTGATCATTACCAGTCCATTCTTAATAAAAACAATAAGAAAGGCGCTTGCGATGAGGCCAAAGGGACTGATTATGCCGCCCTTCAAGGATGTGCCGCCGATAACCGCTACCGCGAAGGAATAGATCATCCAATCGGCGCCAACACCGGGATTCGCAGACCCGTCCTTTGAAACTACTGCAATCGCAGCGATGGCGGCTGAAATTCCCGAAAGGCAGTTTGCAACTAAAATAGTACGATCCGTATTGACCGCGGACATTCTGGCCGCAATTTCATTACCACCGGTAGCCAGAATTCTGCGGCCAAGGACCGTCTGTCTAAAAAAAATAAAAGTGATAACAAGAATAATAAGCGCCAGGATAAGCATATAGGGTATTACAGAAAATAAACTGCCGCGTCCAAGCCACTGATAGGTGGTAGGAATTTTATTATAGGGCATACCCTTTGAAATACCAACCGTAAGTCCTTGAAAAACAAAGCTGGTAGACAGGGTAACCACAAATGAATTAAGCCGCAGCCTTGTTATCAGGGTTCCGTTTATTAATCCCGCAGTAATACCAACCAGGATCGCCAAAATAACCGCAACAGTGGGCGGGAGATTGTTCTGCATGGCTAAGCCAAGGGTTACAACCGACATACTGCCGATATAGCCGATTGACAGATTCATCCCGCCCACGATGAGGGCCATGCTTTGGGCAAGGGCCAGAAAAATATAATGCGACGCTGTCCGGGACATATTGAAAATATTGAAGGCGCTTAAAAAGTTCGGAGAGGATATGGCAAAAATGATTGCCAAAAAAAGGGTTGCCCCAACAACTGGAACCTCACTCCGTCCGGTGATCCTTTTAGTCAACCCTTTAAAACCAAACTGTTCCTGCCCCATCTTTAACGCTCCAACCCACTTAAATGCTGCCAAAGTATACCATAATTATTAATTTATGTCAATATCACCAGTGTACAAACGGGAATTCCTGGTTTATAATCATTTAAAGGGAGTTTTAAATGAAAAGTCTCGAACAGGATCGGGAGATTTTGCGCTGTCTGGCACAAAAAGTTGCGGAGATCGCCGCACTGCCAATACAAGAGGAAAAGAAACGGCTGTGGCGCGCGCTCAACGGGCTTAAACCGGAGCGCCCCATGGTGAGCTTTGATCAGGTTTGCTGGAACGAACTGAATATCGAGGGCAAGCTTACCCTGGGCTGCGAGGATCCCGAATGCCGGATATATGAGGACCGGTTCCGCAAAATCCTTTTCCAGTGGGAATATTTTCCCGCGGATATGGTGGTGGAAGATTATATCCGGGTGGCAATGGCGATTGACGGCGCCCCCTCCACGGTGAACAACGTACCCGGCGCCCTGTTCGGCATGAAAATCCAGGAACAAACCCTGTCCACCGACAGGGCCAACGATGTGGTCAGTCATCATTACGAGAATCAGTTCAAGTCCATTGACGATGTAATGCAAAAAATACAAATGCCGGTAATCAGCCATAACGCCTCTGAAACCAAGCGCCGCATGGAAAAAGCCCAATGGCTCTTTGACGGCATCTTGCCCCTGCGGGAAGAAGGCTGGGGCTACGACGCGTACCTTTCGTGCTGGGACCCCATCGCCATGTGGATGAGCATAACCGATTTGCTCTACGGTCTCATTGATGAACCGGAGAAGATGCATGCCCTTATCAAACGGATGGTTGAAGCCTATATGTCCATGCTGGATCAACTGGAGGCCCAAAACCTGATTTACCGCTATCCCCAGGCACTGATCCATACCACCGGCGCATGGACCGACGATCTGCCGGCAAGCGGTTATGGCCAGCGTAATCCGGGAACAGGGGATCTCTGGATGTACGCCATGGCCCAGCCCCTCATTACCGTATCCCCGGCCATGTTTGAAGAGTACGAGTTCAACTACCTTTTGCCGCTTTTTGAGCGTTTCGGTCTGGTGTATTACGGTTGCTGCGAACCCCTGGAACTCAAGATGAAAATAGTAAAGCGTATTCCGCATTTACGAAAGGTCTCGGTCAGCCCCTGGGCTAACCGGGAATTATGCGCGGAACAGCTCGGCGTGGATTATGTGGTTTCAAACAAACCCAACCCCGCTTTTTTGGCCGAAGATTCTTTCGATGGGGAACGGGTGAAAAAGGATCTGGAAAGGACCAGATCGATCTGTACGCAGTACCGCTGCCCTGTGGAGTTCATTTTCAAGGATATCAGCACCATACGGAACGATCCACGGCGCCTCACGGAAGAAGCGGAAATCGCCATGCGGGTTGCAATGGATTCTTGAGCTCCTTATACGGCGCCTGCCCGATTACTTATTTGTATTCACCCACCGCTCTGTACAATGCCAGCATATTTTCCTCCGGTACATCGGGAAGAACATTGTGTACCGTATTGAAAACAAAACCGCCGTCCTGAAAAAAGATGTCTATCATTTTCCGGGTATGGTCATAGACTTCCTGGGGTGTCCCCTGGTTCAGAACACTCTGGGTATTACAGCCGCCGCCCCAAAAAACAATATCCTTGCCGAATTCCTTTTTCAGAGCCACCGGGTCCATCTGCTTTGCCGTTGTCTGCACGGGGTTGATGATATCGTAACCCGCTTCGATCAGATCCCCCATGATCGGGTAAATCGAACCGCAGGAATGTAAAAATGTTTTCATCGTGCTGTGCTTATGGACATATTCGCAGAGTTTGGTGTGCCGGGGCTTAAAGATGGTCTGGTACTTTTCCTGGGACATAAACATCCCGGTGGTCATCCCCAGATCGTCCCCAAAGCGCAGTATATCTACAATATCGCCAACGGCATTGCAGACCTTCTCCAGCGATTGAAGGTGAATCTCCATAAGCACATCCAGGAGCCGGATCACATCATCCTCTTCGGTATATATATCCACCAGAAAATTATCCATCTTCCGCAAAAAGGTTCCCCATTCAAAGAGGTTGCATCCGCATGTAATAACAATGGCCCGGTCTGAACTTTCCCGGAGCTTTAAGGCGCGGCGGCGCAGTTCACCCCAGAAATCGGGCATCCCCGCATTGTCCCAAGGGCTGTGAGCCAATTTTTGCCAGAGTACCTTGTTCATGGCCTTGGCAATATCCTTGTAATCGGCGGGGTAAGCGTCGATGTAGGGAAAGTAGGTTTGATCGAAGAAGGTACCGCCCTCGGGCATGCGGGCAAGGTAGTCCCCCTCTTCGTCGTAGTAATTATAACCGCCCTTTTCGGCTTTGGTCGGTTTGAACCAGACGGGGTATTGGCCCAGACTGCCGTCCGCCAAGGTTACATCGTACCAATCCTCCGGTTTATCGTTAAAAGCCCTGCCAAGGCAGAGGGTATCCCCATGGATAGCGTCCAGGACATTTAACTCCGGCTGGGCAACCTGCTGAACCACATCGTAGATCTTACAGCTCCGGTCATTGATGCCAAGCGCTTTTTTTAGTTTGTTATACCCTATTGCGGAAATACCCGAACTGGGGGTACCCCCCAAATCCAGGGGCAGCTTTTCCGGCTGTTTGTGGTTTAAACTCTGTAATACATATTCCCGTGATCCCATATCCATCCTCCTGTCAAACGGAACGCGCCGTTTTAAAAGTGTAGTTTATCCTCGCTGTTTATCCAACCCGGCAATTTCCTTTTTGATACGATCCATGTCCAGGGGATACCTGCCGTAGTCCCGTATCAGTTCAGTCATGTAGGCATATGAATCCGGGCTGACATCGCTTGACACCGAATGATCCGACTGGCATATCCAGCCGCCTCCCACCGCGCTTTGCAGCTTATACAGGATTTCCCGCTTTATACGGTTCCGGTCGCCGCTTTCAAGCTCCCGCACATCAATATTGCCTACAAAACAGAGCCTGCCGCCGTAGTCTTTCTGCAGATCCACAATGTCCAGGTGGGCTTTACATTCCACCGGGTTGTATCCGTCCAGGCCGATTTCTATATAATCATTATAGATCCTGCTGGCGTTGCCGCAGCCATGGTAGATAACCATAAGCCCCGCCTTGTGGCAGACATCAATGAGCCGTTTCACAATAGGTTTGAAATGTTCCCGCCATATTTCAGGACTGAAAAGCATTCCGTTTACATATGCCACATCACCCCAGATATACATTCCCGACAATCTGCCCCTGCTTTCCTCTATTTGATATTCCGTAAGGCCCACCATAAAATCGCCGACACGCTTAACAAAAGCGCCGAACAGTTCGGGCTCTTCCATCATCCAATAAAGGGAATTCTCGCTGCCGATGCAGCGCCAGAGTTCTTCGTAGCCCTCATTGATAGAACCGAAAACAGGAAAATCTTCGCAATAGGCGTCTACCCTATCATTCCAGGAAGGGGTGTTACGGTTGATGGCATCCCCTACCCCGTTTAACTGATCATCCCCGGTTCGGTAAAGCCGCCGCCTGTCCTTTGGATCTTCAAAGACATATTTTTCCATGTCCTTGGGGGTCTTGACAGAAAAACTTTCAAAAGCTGGCATGGGTGCAGAACTTTTTCGCAGGATCGTGGCGCCGAATCCGGTGCGCAGCCTGACAAGATCCGCCGTTTCTTCCAGAACCTCAAAATCCTGTATAATAGGATCCATGTTCGGATTTATCACGATATAGTCCAGGTCAAACTTACGGTATATATCAAGGCCGGCGCCCCACTGTTCCCGGGCTTTCTGCAAAAAACCGGTCCAGAAAAAATCAGAGAGCGGCACCCGGTCCCCTTCCCTGTTGGACAACGCTGCCCTAAGCCGCGCTTCTTTAGCCTGTTTGTTAGTTGACATGTTTTCCTCCGTATTACAAAACCGCTTACTTCCCGGGCTTAATACCTATTTCATAGGGCTCACAGTCTATGACAAACACATTTTTCGGGTTAGTGGCCAAGGGCTTTTTATCTTCAATAAAGCAGTTACTCCGCACTAATAGTACAAATGTACAGAGCTGCGACAGGGGAAAAGGCGCCCAATGCCAAATATCCTTTTTTACAATAACCCCCATGCCCTTCTCTATGGTGAACACCTTGAATTTCTTATAATCCGGCAGGTTTGTTTCCGGATCATTGGGCGCAACGGGAATAAAACTGATATTAGAATCCGTAGCCAAGTATGCCTCGTCGGATTTCGGCAGCCGTTGTAAATTCGTAATGGTAAAGCCCTTATGCTTTAGATCCAGCCAGCCGCAGGTAGTTTTAACGGTAAAGTTACTCAAATCTATCTCATTATGCCAATAATCAAAGGTATCGGTTCGCATATCAGGCTTGTTATTGTGCGTGCCGATTACTTCACCATAGAGCTCAAAACTTTTAATACTCAATTTTACAGGCAATATCTTTTTCATAGTAAATCATCCTCCAATTTTTCTGCTTTTTCAGTTTATATTAACTTGCTTTCACATTAGCAAGTCGGTTCCGGACTGAACTATCAAGAATTACCGCAAGTACCAGGATAAAGCCCTTAAGCAAACCCTGATAAAAACTTGGCACTCCCAATAAATTTAACCCATTCCCCAAAAAACCGATTATCAGGGCGCCAATGAAGGTGCCAATAACAGAACCCTCCCCGCCTGACATGCTGGTGCCGCCAAGAACTACCGCAACAACAACGTCAAACTCAAACCCCTGTCCGACATTCGGGGAACCTACGCCCAAACGCGATCCCAATATACACCCTGCGAACCCTGCCAGGAGTCCGGTTAACACATAATAAATAACCACCAGCCCATGCACACCGATACCGGAATAAATTGCCGCTATTTTATTGCCGCCTATGGCAAAGGAATATTTCCCCAGCAGGGTCTTTTTCTCAAGAAAAATAAACAGCAAAAGCAGCGCTATGGTCAACAGAACCGGAACGGAAAGGACTCCAAACATACCCCGGCCCAGGGCCGTATAGTTTTTTGGCAGCCCCGCATTAATGGCTTTTCCATTGCTGAATATTAACGCCAAAGCCCGGGCGATATACATAGAACCCATGGTAACAATAACCGGAGGAATATGTAAACGGTCAACAAACCCCCCATTCATAAGGCCGATTAAAAGACCGACAAATATGCCGCAAAAAATCGCCGCCACCATGGGTATTCCGGTCTGGGTCGCCTTGGCCATAACAACCCCGCTCAGAGCGACCACGCTGCCCACTGAAAGATCTATGCCGCCGGAAATCATGAGTAAGGTTGCGGCCACGCCGGTTATAATAACCGGCGTTGTCTGCTGCAGTACATTGTTAATGTTTGTATAAGTGAGAAATTCTCTGCTCAAAAAGGAAAGAACCACTATAATAATTAGTAAAATACCAAGGGTTATTAGGCTTTGCAATGCATTTTTATTTAGCCTAAGTTTGTTTACTATCATGCCGAAACGCCTCCTAAAGCCAGGTGCATAATTTTTTCTGCGTTGGTTTTTTCCCCTTCGTTTCTTATGACTGCTTTTAATGCGCCATCAAAAAGCACGGCAATCCTATCACACAAATTGAGGACCTCAAGCAATTCGGATGAAAAGACTATAACCGCGTTACCGGTCTTTACCAAATCACGAACAATATTATGAATCTCCTCTTTAGCGCCCATATCCACTCCCCTCGTGGGTTCATCCAGGAGCATGATCTTTATATCTGCGTTAAGGCATTTGGCAAAAACAACCTTTTGCTGATTCCCTCCGCTTAAAAATGCAGCGCCCTGTTCCTCATTCCGGCAGGCAATATTCAGCTTTTTAATATACCCATTCGCAATCTGTTTTTCCCGCGCTACTGACCGGATGCCAAAGGAGCTTATCTTTTTCGCGTTTGTAAGGGTGATATTCTCCCGGATGGAAAGGCTGGACACAAGGCCCTGGGTACGCCGTTCTTCGGGAACAATGCATATGCCGTTCTTATAGGCTTCCCGTGGGCTGGAAAATCTTCCATTTTTGCCAAACATTTCGATTTCACCACTGTAGGTATCAATCCCTGCAATTGCCCGTGCCATTTCTGTTTTTCCGGCCCCTAACAAACCGTAAAATCCGAATATCTCCCCCTGATGCAGATCAAAGGACACGTCCTTCAGCAGATGATTGGTAATTCCCCTGGCGCTCATAATTACATGGTTCATGTCAATATCACTATTGATATATTTCTCGGAGACCACTTTGCCCAGCATAAGCTTAACCAGTTCTTCCTGGTTTAGATCCGAGATAGCTGCGGTTTTTATCACATGACCGTCCAGTAAAACTGTTACAAAATCTCCTACCTTAAAAATTTCTTCAAGTTTGTGGGAAATATAAATAAGGGTGATTCCCTGCTTTTTCAGGGTCTCCACCACATCAAAAAGCCTACGCGTTTCATCTTCAGAAAGCGCAGCGGTAGGTTCATCCAGAATAAGTATCTCGGCATTCAGTGCGATAGCCTTGGCTATCTGCAGAATCTGCTTTTCACCGACACTCAAAGCGGAAACATAACTATTCATCGCTATATCAGGATCAATTCTATGTAATATCTCTTTGAGATTTTTAGTTTCATCACTTTTACGTAGAATACCAAGGGTATTTTTTTCGTTACCCAGGGTCATATTTTCTTCAACCGTAAGCTGCTCTATGACATTTAGCTCCTGAAACAAAACGGAAACTCCGCATTCCATGGCTTCCCGAATTGTTGCAGGACAATATTCTTTTCCTTTTAACAGGAGACGGCCACCGGTATATCTTTCTGCACCGGCTAAAATTTTAATCAGAGTAGATTTTCCGGCGCCGTTTTCCCCGACAATACAATGGACCGTATTCGTCTTTATGGAAAAAGACACCCCCTTTAGGGCCATAATCCCGGGAAATGACTTTGTTACATCAAGAATTTCCAGAACTGTTTCTCCCATTACATATCCCTTCAAGAAAGCATTCACCACGCCGCATGTATTCACTCGTTTACCAAAGTATATCCATACGGCGCAGTTTATAAAAACATGTTTATCTTACGCCGATCTCTTTTCTCAGATTGATGGTGGATTTAAATTCATCGGTAAGGAATTTTTGTCCGTCATCAATGCTCATGTTGTAAAAATCAATTATCTTATTCTGGGTGGTGATAATCGTTTCACCTTCCCGGGGAATCTGCCCGTTGATAATCTTCATAACAGTATCAACCAAAGCTTCGCCGTTAGCCCGGGCAGACAACGCCATGGTCATCTTTAAGGCCGACGCGGGATCGAAAACCTTAAGCATTTCGGACTCGGTTCCACCGCAGCCCGCAATCAATTCTGTTTGAGGAATACCGTTAACCGCTTTGCCCCTGCCGCCTGCCTCATAAGCCGCCAGACAACCCAGAGAAGAATCGTCGTTAATACCGAAAATAACATTGGCTTCAGGATGGGACTGCAAGAGGTCATCGCCGGCGGCCATAGAAGTATCCCGGCGTCCCTTGCCGTCAATCCGGGCCACAACTTCTGCGTTCGGAACAACGGATTTTACACCGGCGATAAATGCATCAGAGCGGTTCTCAATAACAAAAGCAACATCGGGCTGATCGATGATAGCGATTTTGATCGGTTTGTTAGGATACCATTCCTGCCATTTCTTCGCTGCCAGGGCGCCTAAGGCCTTGGATGAACTGGCTTCATCTATCATAACGGTGGGCACATTTTTCTTCACCGGCTGCTGGTAAAACGTAACAATTGGTATCTTGGCCTGTATGGCTTCGTCAATTGAAGGCTGTATTGCTGCGCCATCCAGAGGCTGTACGATAATACCGCTCACTCGCCTGGAAATCAAGTCGGTTACGCCGTTAGCCTGGGCTTCCGCGTCGGACTTACCGTCAATGTAAATGTAGTTTACATTGAGTGATTTGGCCAGTGCTTCCGAACAAGCATTGTCCGCCTGCTGATAGGGGTGAGACATATCAAACACAACACGACCAATAGTGGTTGTTTTTGATGAATTGGACTGTCCACCAGCCCAAAGCGATTGACCCATAACGAGTATAGTCAGCGCTAAACCAAGGATCAGTACAGTTTTGTTTTTTGCCATTTTCTTTCTCCTTATCCTTATCTTTATCTTTTCATTAAAATATACAAGGGGGAAACCCCAAATATATGCCGGAATCTTTTAATCCAGATGGAAAAATTCTTCGGCGTCCGCCCACCACTCACCTTCCGCACGGGTGTCCAGGGGTTTTTGGCAGGGCTTACACACATCCCACCACTTTTGGGTCATGGGATCCGCGGCCATTTTCGCCATATCCGCTTCGTAGTCAGTTCCATAATATTCAAAGTAACTGAACAAAAGTCCGTCACGATAATAAATAGAGTAATTTTTGATGTTACATTCTGAGATAGTTTTTAGTACCCCAGGCCACACCGCCGCGTGGAGTTTTTTATACTCCGCCAGTTTTTCCGGCCGGACGCCAATTACCGAACCATAGCGTTTCATCTTGTACCTACCTTCCGCTACAATTGCGGCAACCAGCCAAAGGCTAATTGCCGCAATTGTAGAATTAGTTTTGCCCGCTGCTTACCACTGGGGCGGCTGGAAATTCTGCACGTTAGTTTTGGTGATAACGTCGTTGGCAATATACAGAATCTCGGGCATTTCCTTGCCGTTGAACCAGTCGGCCATGGCTTTGACCGGGGCGGCGCCGTCACCTTCCGCGCTCTGTGCGGAGATGGCCAGTACGTTACCCGCTATGATCGCGTCCATACCGATTTTGGAGTTTCCAGCGCCGGCAATCAGAATGTCCGTACGGCCGGCTTCCTTAATCGCATCAATGGCGCCCTGCGCCTGAGCGGAATCGTCGGCAACGAAAATCGCGTTCAAATCCTTCCCGAAGCGGGTAATCCAGTCAGCTACAACCTGCTTACAGGCGGCGGCATCAAAACCGGGGCTCTGGAAGTCCAGGGTTTTGATGTCAGGGGCGTACTGCAACAGCTCGGTGCGGGGACCCCACATACGGGCAAAATAGGGTGAACCACCGGGGGTGTGGGTCAGATAAGCAATGCCGCCCTTTTTGCCCATCGCATCGGCTAAGGCCCGGGAAACTTTGCGCATCTGAGCCCAATCATCCGGGCCGGTCCAGGTGACCGCATAACGAATGGATTCGGCGGTACCAAGCATGTTGGTGCCAAACACCGGAATACCGGACTGGTTAATTTTGCGGTACTGCTGCACAGCCGCTTCAGCGTTGAGTGAAACCAATCCAATGGCGTCAGGCCGGGCATTAATCGCCTGGTCAACCAACTGGTTCTGAATGTTTACGTCATAGTTGGGCGACCAAACATCAACTTTCATACCGAATGTCTCGGCAGCTTTTTTCGCACCGTTACTATACGCCACGGTGTAGGGATGGTCACCATTCATGATAATGATCACGTACTTCCCGATACTGCCGTTCTTTGGCGACTTGGCCGGGTTTATTTTTGCACCGGCGTTCCAGCCCGCGTACTCCTGATCATACCAATGTCCGGGATCACTTTCCGGGAGTTTGCTCGGATCCGCCGGGCGCGGTGGAACCTGTTTGGGCGTCAGGGTTGGCATGAGTAATTGCCCATCGCTACCGCGCACAACCGATGCGTCAATCGCCTGGGACTTCTGCAGATTATCCGCAGCCGTTGCCCCGCCGCCGCTCTGCTGTCCACCGGCTGCAAAAACCAGGGACCCGCTGACCACCAACGCAATAAGCGCTGCCAAAAATACACGTTTTTTCATACTTTTCCTCCATAGAAATAATTTTATATGCTAAAGGGCGCTGCACAAACGGCAATACCCCATGGCATAGCTAAGCAAGCGCCTTTCCGCGCTATTTCAACGCAGTTACCCGCTACTTGCAACGCAGTTACCCGCGCAGTTCTTCCACAAGGTGGGAGCGCTGTCCAATCCGCTTTGAGCGGATATACATGTTGATCGTTTCAAATACAACGCAGGCCGCCAGCACCAGCCCGTTGGCCAATATCTGCACTTCGTATTTACCCGAAAGAGAAGTGAGCACATTGGACATCACCATGAGGGCGTACACTGAAGCATAGGTGTTCCAGACACTGCCCTTCCCGCCGACAGTAGCGGTGCCGCCGATGATTGTCGCGGCCAGCGCCACGAGAAGCGGTGAAACCCCTCTTTCGCCCATGTTTGGCACAGCGGAGCTTTGGCAGATGGCGAAAAGCGCACCCGCTACCGCACAGGCGAATCCTGAAATCACGAAAATTGAGATGGTTACGGCATTACTTTTGACACCCGCCAGCCAGGCGGCCTCTGCGTTACCGCCGATAAGGTAAATATTACGGCCCCAGCGGGTGTTTTTCATCAAAAGCGCCACAATAACAACGAATAGCACCACAATCACCACCTTGGGCGAAAGCGGCAAGAACCCGATACGCGCATTGAGCTTGTCCGCAAAGGCAAAATCACCAGCATCCCCGATTTCGGCTCCCCGGCAATAAATATACATACTGCCGCGCAGTACAAACTGCATTCCCAGGGTCGTAATAAAACTGTGGATTTTACCCTTTGTGACGAGGATGCCGTTGATGAATCCCACAACAATGCCGGCGATTAAGGCCACGGTTATCGAGAAAAACCAGCCATGCCCGCTCAGGGTGTGCATTCCCATGGTAAGCACCGCCGACATATTCGCCATGGCGCCAATCGAGAGGTCCATGTGCCCGGCAATCATACACATGGTAAAGCCCAGGCCCAAAAGCGAGTAAAGCACGGTACTGTCAAAAATGGCCTTCATGTTAAAACCGGAGAAAAAGTTCCGCGCGAAAATACCGAGTATGAACATCAAAAGGATCAGCAGGTAGAAACGGTTGTCGTTTATGGTTTTGCCCAGGGCGGATTTTTGGTTCATTTAGTCCCTCCCCAATTTGCGGGAAGAATTGGTGTTAAGCCAAACGATGAACAGAAAAACGATTCCCTGCACCAACCATTGGTTAAACGTGGAAATCCCGATAAGGTTCATGATGTTACTGAGCATACCGATGGTAACCACACCGCCAAAGACGCCGTACATGGTACCCCGTCCTCCGGCAAGGGTCATGCCGCCCAGGAGCACACTGGTAACCGCGCGGAAGTCGTATCCGTCACCGTTGTAATACGCGCCGGTTTTGGCGATTGACGCGAGGAATATCCCCGCGATACCGCAGCAGACGGCGTTAATCACGTATACCAGGATAATTGAGCGCACCACGTTGATGCCCGAAAGCCGCGCCACCTCATAATTTGAGCCAACCACTTTGAGCTGGTTGCCGAATTTCGTATGGGTGAGAATGATGTGCCCCAGGATAAACATAAGCACCATCACGATGACCATGATGGGAACACCCGCAAATGAGGAGCGGGAGATCGAATTGAAGGTATCCACCGCGGCGAGGTTGTTTTTGGCAATCATGTCCGGGTAAATCTGTTGGCCGCTCCAAATCCAGCGCACAATGCCGCTCATCACAAAATTAAACGCCATGGTCCAGATAATAGGATTTGCGCGGAATTTCCCCACCATAAAGCCGTTGAATACCCCCAGCGCCGAGCCCGAAAGGATGCCGATAAAAACCGCCGGCCAGAAGCCTGCCCCAAGGCTCGCAACAGTAATCATACCGGCAAACGCGATGGTCATGGGCGCGGACATATCAGCGTAGTTGGCCGAGTAGGTGACGAAGCTCATCCCCACCGAAACCATTCCCAAAAGCGAAATTGCCTGTACGGTGGCGCGGATATTCCCTACGGTAAAGTATTTCCCCGGTGCGACGATGCCCCCGATTATCAGCAGCACCGCAATCACCGCGAAAATTCCGATACGGTTCACAAATACCATTACAGGATTGTAGTTGATGTTTCGGCTGTCTTCCGGGACTTTTTGTAAAAATTTTGCTTCAGGCATGAACGAATTCCCCCTCGCCGTTTGCTGCAAGCAGTAACGAAACTTCACTCAAATGAGCCTTATCGATTTCGCCGACCATGTGCCCCTGCCGCATGACCAGTACGCGGTCACAGAGCCCGACCATCTCGGGCAAGTCCGAGGTGAACAGCACCACTGCGTTGCCCTTGGCGGCAAGGCCGGAAATCGCGTCGTGAATAATCTCTTTGGCGCCGATGTCCACGCCCCGGGTCGGCTCGTCGAGGAAGATCACCCGGGGGGCGGCGGCGAGCCACTTTGCCAGGAGCACCTTCTGCTGGTTACCCCCCGAAAGGTTCCGCACCGGCAAAGTCGACTTTGCCGGATATATCGACAGCTTGTCGATAAGATCGGTCACCACCGCCTTGTGCCCCCCGCTGCTATAGAACAGGCCTTTTGATAAGCGCTGAATAATGCCGGCCAGACTGTTTTCCCCCACGGTCAAAGAGAGCGCCAGTCCGTCTGTTTTACGGCTTTCCGTGAGGTACCCTATACCCTTCTCTATGGCGTCTCCCATGCTCCGTATACGGGTGGGCTCTCCGTTCAGATAAATGTCCCCCGCATCCAGAGGATCGATGCCGATAATTGACCGGGCAAGCTCAGTGCGCCCTGCCCCTGCCAAACCGCAGACTCCGAGAATCTCCCCCTCGTGCACCTTTAGGTTTATATCATGGAAGAAACCGTAGCGGCTTACCCTATCCAGCCGGAAAAGCTCTTTGCCTATTTTCACATCCCGCTTGGAATAAAATTTTTCAATGGACCGGCCTACCATCAATTCTATGATTCCCTCACTGGTGGCTTCACCCACTTCGCAGGTTTTGATATGTTTTCCGTCCCGCATCACGGTAATTCGATCCGCGATCTCAAATATTTCCTGCAAATGGTGGGATATGTAGGCGATGGCGATTCCCTGGGACTTGAGCTGGCGGATTATGTCAAACAACCGCTTTACCTCGGTGCTTGAAAGCGCGGAGGTTGGTTCATCCATCACCAGCACCGAGGGGTTTCCCCCCAGTACCTTAGCTATTTCCACCAGTTGAGCCTCGCACTGGCTGATGTCGGCTATGGCCATGTGGATATCAAGGTGCTCAAGCCCAACCCGGGCCAAAAGCTCAATCGATTCCCGCTCAACCGCCTTCCAGTCCACCAAGGGGGTTCCCTTGATCCTGGGAAGCCGCCCGGCAAGCAGGTTTTCCGCAATGGAAATGGGCCGCGCCAGACTGAGCTCCTGGTAGATCATGCTTATGCCATTTCCCTTAGCTGCCGCAGGGGAATGCAGCGCTACCGACCGGCCTCCGATACATATTTCCCCCGTATAATCTGCAAAGGAGCCCGCCATGATCTTCATCAGGGTGGACTTTCCGGCCCCATTTTCCCCCACCAGCGCATGTACTTCGCCTGGTTTGACGCTGAAACTAACATCATCCACCGCCAAAGTGCCGGGAAAGGACTTTGACACATGCTTCATCTCCAGAGCATACTCCACACGAGTTTCCATAAAAATTAGTGTATTATTGGTTTTACAGATCCGTCAATAAAATACTTGATTAAATGAAAAAAATAATCTAAACGTTTAGATTGAGGATCAACATGGTAACCATAAAGGATGTGGCGAAACAGGCAGGGGTCAGTATTGCCACCGTATCCTGTGCCCTGAGCGGCAAAAAAAACGTTTCCCACAAAGCCCGGATACGGATCATGGAGGCCATAGAAAAGCTGAACTATGTGCCCAACGAAAGCGCCCGGAAACTCAGGATGCATACCAGCCGGGACATCGGGGTACTCCTGACCAGTATTGACGACACCTACCACAGTGAGATTTTCAAGGGCATAACATCGGTAATCCAGGGGAATAATTTTTCGGTAAATATCGGCTTTTCCAATAACCAGCCCAAGGTGGAGATCGAAATTCTCAACGACTTTGTCTCCCGGAATTTCGCCGGGATCATCCTTATCAGCTGTATGTCCAACGATACCCAGTATTTTGAAAAGCTCCTTTCCCACCGCATCCCGGTGGTTTTTATCGAGCGGCGGCCCCTGAATCCGGACATCAACTTTGTGGGGATTACCAATAAAAAGACCATGAGCTACCTTACGGAACAGCTCTATTCCCAGGGCTACCGGGACATATCCCTCTATTGCGGGTCCCCGGGGATGAGCAGCGAAAGCGATTGTGTCGGGGCCTTCCGGGAATTCTGCCAGAAAAAGAAAGTCCGGGCGGAGGATCACATAAACTACACCAATATGTCAAAGGAGGACGCTTTCCGGGTTGCCCTTGTTAAATTGTACGATAACCCGAAACCGGAGGCGATCATCGCCACGTCGGGGAATATTGCCCAGGGGATACAGGAAAGCGCCAAGGTTTTGGGATTATCACTGGAGGGGAGTATTATCATCGCCTTTTCCGAAGAAACCTGGATGGATACCCAATACCGGTCCGCCCTGGGAACTTCCCGGCCCGCCTTCAAACTTGGAGCAGCCGGGGCGTCCCTGCTCCTGCGGCACATAAACGAAGAGCTCCCCCATGAATCCATTCTGCTGGATGATAATTGTATTAAAACCGGCCTCAGCATTCCTCCCTTTCAGCCCCAGGAAGAACCGGTAGAAAAGGGAGATATACAGGAACTTTCCCTGCTCATGGAGGACAGCCCCTTTACCCAGGCGGTAAAGATACTGTCGAGAAAATTCCGCAACGATTACGGCATAGCTCTGAACATAGAAACCGAAAGCCAGAGCAGACTACCCGAACGGATTATAGAAGATGCCCTATCAAAGGATCCCCGGTTTGATGTATACATGTTCGATATGCCCTGGCTCAATTTTCTGGTGCAGAATAATTTTCTTGAGGACCTGACCGATTTTATTACCGAGGACCGGAATTTTTTCAATTCCATACTCCGGGAAAACCTTAAGGATTCCCTGTACCAGAACCGGTATTACAGCGTTCCCTTTATCGGTGGCGCACAGATACTGTTCTACCGGAACGACCTCTTTGAGGACCCCCTGATAGGAAAGGATTTCTACACCAAGCATGGGTACAAGCTGCAGCCCCCACGGACCTGGGCAGAATTCAACGCCGTGGCTTCCTTCTTTACCCGGGAACACAATCCAAACTCGCCGGTGGAATACGGGACCAGCTGTCCGGGAATTATAGCCGAAGAATTCTGCCCGGAAATTTACAACCGTATCTGGGGTTTTAACGGAACCATGTTCAGCAATAAGACCCTCCCCTGTTTTAATACAGAAAATAACCGAAGGGCCTTTAAAAATCTTATTGAATTACAGCCCTGTACCTCCCGTCCAATTTTGGAGACCAGCATCAACAATACCCTGGAGGATTTTTCAACCGGTAAGACCGCCATGCTGGTAACCTATACTTCATATGCGTCGCAGATAATGAACG
This sequence comes from Treponema primitia ZAS-1, assembly GCF_000297095.1. NCBI lineage: Bacteria > Pseudomonadati > Spirochaetota > Spirochaetia > Treponematales > Treponemataceae > Treponema > Treponema primitia. The sequence continues at coordinate 21,947 of NZ_AEEA01000015.1, forward strand.
CCATCAATCAGCAGATCTACGGGAAGCTGGGGTTTACCTTCGTTCCCCGCAGAACCTCTATTGCGGTGGGCTGGAATTTGGGACTCAACATCTTTTCAAAAAAGAAGGACATTGCCCTGCAATTTTTTAAGTGGCTCTACCGCAAGGATCTGAACTACTACCTTACCATCCTGGACGGCCAGTCAACTTCGGTGTACCCCTACGAGAACAACGAACTTTTAAAGCTGTACCCCTGGATGCAGATAACCCTGGATAATTTTAAGTATGCCCGGAAACGGGTGGCGGGATCTAAGAAGAATTTTCTTACCATACCCTGGAATAAAATTGAAGATATTATCTATTTTAACACCAAACGGATGTTCGACCGCGTCCCGGTGGAACAATGCCTTTCGGATATTGATTACAGCCTGACCCAGCTCATGGCCGTCTACGGACATTTCCGAAGGGGAAACTAATATCTATTCTGTTTTTGGCGCAGCAGGATTACTGTGCGGCTTGTGTCTGCGGCGGCGGCGTTTTTTAGCGCCCCCTTCTCCGGCAGGGGATGTAACGGAAGGATGCGGGGGAAGTATGCCGGGACCCGGGAAATCGGGGGCGGCCAGGGGTTCACGATCCTGAACTTGGGGTTTGCCCCGGTCAAAAAAGCGGACCTTCTTTACGTTCTGGCCATGCTCAGCAAAAATAAGCCGTACCGCATGGTCCAGTTCCATCCGGGGAGGGTTCATGGGAAGGACGAACTGCCGGGCGGCCATGAAGGCGATCTTGTAGTTTTCCGTCAGTCCCTCGGCGTCCCAGTCAATAAAATCAACCAGATAATCCCGAATCAGGGCTGCCAGAGTTTCTCCGGGTTTCGGGTTTCCGTTCCGGCTCAATTCACCCAGACCCTTCAGATACCGGGACCGGAATTTTTCGCTTTCCTTCATCTGGCGCGAGGCATTGGGCTGGAGGTACCGGTAGAGGCCGAAGTATTCAAGGCTTTCTGTTATCTCTGCGGCACAGGGGGAATGGATGATCTTGAAGATCTCCTCCGTAAGCCGTGAGGGGGATACCGGAGCGAGCAGGGAAGCTTGTTTTTTTATTTTCCATCTCAGGGTAAGGGGGATTTTAAATCCCGTAGTGGCGGCGTACTTGACCGCCCGGATCATCCGCACCGGATCATCCTTAAAGATAAAGGACAGGGGGATGATGGGGCGTATCAGCTTATTCCGGATATCCTTCATGCCCCCCACATAGTCCACCACCACCTGTTTACCGGGATCATAAAAAAGGGCATTTATGGAAAAATCCCGGCGAAGCACATCCTCCTCTATGGTCCCGAAGGTATTGCTGGTGGAACCGTCCTTGAGGGAACGGAAGGTGGAAACTTCAAAAATTTTCGGACCAAAGTACACATGGACCAGCCTGAAACGGCGGCCTATAACCCGGGCGTTCCGGAATATCTTCTTGATCCTGGTGGGGCTGGCTTCGCTTACGATGTCAAAATCCTTAGGCTTTTTCCTCAGCATGAGGTCCCGAACCGCGCCGCCGACTATGTAGGTCTCAAAACCATTGGCCCGCAGCCGCTCGATGATATACACCGCATCACTGTCCACATCAGAAAAACTGATGCCGTGTTCGTTTTGTGTATAAACAATCGCTTTTTTAACGGGTTTGCCGTTCTTTTCCGCCCCATATCGGATGCGCAAGGGAGCCTCGCTTAGTTAACAGAATAAGGAATGATACACTAAAGATGCAGACACAAAATGATGATCATAGGTATACAAAAAAAACACGCCCCTGTCTATGGGCTGCCTAGTCTCGTCTATTGCGGCAGACGGGGGGTAAGCCAGCGGAGGATATTGCCCATCACTTCTTCCCGGTTGGTTTCGTTTAAGAGTTCATGCCGGGCATCGGGGTAGAGGACAAATTCCAAGTCGTGGATACCCATGGACCGGTAGGCGTTGATCAGGGCGGTGGGGCTTTTCCCCATATCCCCCACGGGATCGGCGCTGCCGCTAAAAATGTATATAGGCAGGGTCCGGGGGATACGTTCCATGGCTTGGGGCCGGTGTATCGCCCCAAGCGCCTGGATCAGGTCCCGGTAGAACCCGGAGGAACAGGTGTTTCCGCAGAGGGGATCCACCGCAAAGGCGTCGTTCTGTTTGTCATCCCGGGAAAGCCAATCATAGGGAGTCCGATTAGGGCGAAAAGGCTTATTATAGGCGCCATCCGCCAGGGCCACGGACAGACGGGAAGGCCGGCGGCTCCCCCGGAGCATGGCGATAAGGCCCATCAGGGGCGCCCCAAGGGTGATTTTCAGGCCATCGGGCCCCCGGGTTCCCGAAAGCAGGCACCCGGCCAGACGGTCACCGTGGGCTTCGATATAGGCTTGGGTTAGAAAGGAACCCCATGAATGACCCAGGATATACAGGGGGAGCTTGGGGTGGGCTTCCTTAACGGCATCAACCAGGATATTGATATCCGCAACTACCCGGAAAAAACCGTTCCTATCCGCACAATGCCCCAGGAGGCCTCCATTGCCGGGATCGTTCACCGTCCTATCGGCGGTCATGCCGTGTCCCCGGGCATCCGCCGCCCATACCTCAAAACCCGCTCCGGCTAACCGCAAAGCCAGGGGCTCATACCGGAGGGAATGTTCCGCCATTCCATGAACGATAAGCAATACCGCCCGGGCCGGTCCCTGGGGCACCCAGCGCCTAAGAAAAAGGCGGGCGCCGTCATCGCTTGTTACCCATTCTTCAACCATATGCTCTGAGTATAATCCCTATATTATAATCCTGACAATAGCGGTATAATATCCCCTCAATGGCAGTCGGTGAAATCTTTACCGCCCCGGTGGAGCATATTGCCTCAGGCGGCGCGGGTATCCTGAGTTTTCAGGGCAAACGAATTTTTATGGACCTCAGCGCTCCGGGGGATACCGTGACCGGCCGGATTACCCTGGAAAACCGCCACTGGGCCCGGGCCGAACTGGTGGAACTGTCCACAGCCTCCCCCCTCCGGGCTGAACCGGCCTGCCCCCTCTACGGGATATGCGGCGGCTGTTCCCTCCAGCACCTAAACTACGAAACTCAGCTTGCGGAAAAAACGCTTATACTCCGGGATGCCTTTACCCGCCTAGGCGGTATCCCCCTGCCCAATGAGATACCCCTTATCCCCTCCCCTCCCTGGGAATACCGGAACCGTATACAACTGCACCGTATTCCCAATCGTAAAGGGGGAAACGCCTTGGGCTTCAAGGCCCGCAAAAGCGATGCAATCATCCCCATTACGGACTGCCCCGTCTCCGATCCGGAACTCCGGGCGGTTCTCCGGGAAGCTTCCGCCCAGCCGCCCTCCGGCCAGGACCGGTTTACCCTCTATTCCCGAGGCAATACCCTGGTAAGCGAGGGGAGTATCCGGGGTAAAACCCAGCGCCGGGGCACCGTAATACTGCGTGGTAAGGAGATCCGCATGGACGCAGGGGTGTTTTTCCAGAGCAACGGCGCCATGCTGGAAAGGCTCATCGACGACCTGCTCAGTATTGCTGCGGAAGCGGATACGGGGCTCCCCATGGCGGATCTGTACTGCGGGGTGGGAACCTTCGCGGCCTTTCTGGGGAAACAATTTCCCCGCGCGGATCTGGTAGAGGAGAACCCGGAAGCCATAGTCCTGGCCCGGGAAAACACCCGGGGTATGGAAACCCGGCTCTTCGCCCAAACCGGGGATCTCTGGGTACAGGGCTGTAGTATGGATACCCGGTACGGCTTTATGGTAGCCGACCCGCCCCGCCAGGGTCTCTCCCCTGCCCTGCGCCGGGCCCTGGCCCAAAAGGGCCCCCCGGTTCTGGCCTATGTGTCCTGCGATCCCGCCACCCTGGCCCGGGACAGCGGGGAATTATTGGCCGGAGGCTACCGGCTGGATAGTCTCACGGGCTACGATTTTTATCCCCAGACCGCGCATATCGAAAGTTTAGCGGTGTTTACGCGATAAAGGCATTGAATGGATACAGAGGGTTGAAGAAACGAATATTGAAAGCCTGATGCGAACCACCTTGATAAGATGGTCTGAATTGGTCGCGCCCAAACCGCTGATTGTCCTATTTGGGCTTTTGGCAGACTAATTCCGAAGTGTGGGAACAGGCCGCAGACTACCAAGTGGTTCAAAAACGGAGATGTAACGGTGGTAGGGTGTTAAAGATTGGTCGACCCGGTAATAAAGAAATTAGTGCCGGGAAGCAAAATTTATAGAATTTTCTGTAATTTTGTTAAAAAATATCGAATAGCTCTAGCATAAAGTGGAATATTATATTATTTGTGTTATAGTATATATAAATTCATTAAAAATGCCTGTACTGCCTAAGCCTGATTATTAAAAAGAAGGAGTATCTATGAAAAGAAAGAATTTTTTGTCCTACGCTCTGGAGAACAAACCAAAGGTTGGTTTGTTGCTGGCTATTTTCGGCATGGCTCTCGCCGTCGGGACTTTTATTTCCTGTGAAAACGGCTTGGGTGGAGCGGTCGATTTGTCTGATCTCATAAAGACAGAAACCGTCGTCGTTACGAAACCCGGGGAAATTATCTATGAGACTCTACCCCCTGAGGATAACGGCAAACTAACGATTAAAAACACCACGGAAGGTCAAACCATCCATTTTATCCGGGTCAAATACCCCGATGAGACTTATAAAGTCATCCCCGCAAATGTTGGGACCGGGGAAGAAAAAGTACTTTCCCTTCCCGCCGGAGACTACGAGGTATCCATCAGTGAAGATGGCGTCCATTATTCAAGCGTAGAGACTCTTGCCATTGAGTCAATCACCGACGACCCGGTAGGTAAAACCTTGGATACCACGGATAATTTCAAGCCCCCCTTATGGTGGAAGACCGGCGGGCATAACGATTCGAGTGATCCCAAGTATGACCCTAATTACGACGAATGGAATCCTGATAACCCCGTTTCTCCCAATAAGGGAACCGACGGCGGGGGGACCGACGAAACTACCACCCAAAGGCCTTACCCTGGCCTGGGGTACCTGGAAGTTATAAATAACAGTAACTACCCGCTTGACATAATAAAAGTAACCTATTTCGCCTGGCCTGACGGTTCTACCGAAAATTTACCTGCAATCAGTTTGGAAAACCCCACGAACGAACTAACCTTTACCCTGGATCCGCAGCTTGAAAAGGAGCAGTCTATCATTTTAACCCTCCCCGCCGGAAGCTATAAGGTTGAATTAGGCTATAAAGGGGGTAATCAAAATCCTTCATGGCTTGGGAAAAGTGAAAATCTTGTAGAAGAGGGAAAAACATCCAAGGTAGAATTGAAATCCGAGGGTGGTAATAGCGGCGGCGGGACTACCGGGACTACCCCTCCGGCTGAAACAACAGGCTCCTATTACATAATCGTCAAAAATCAGTACAAAGACACGATTGTTAATGCAATCAACGTGTACCAGGTGCCCGGCAGCGCCCCCAACAATACTACCACGCTGGCCCCGAACCCCACGGGGATAGTAGTTACGCCTCCCCTTAACTTTGGGGATACCTACTACTACAAGGTCCCCACCACCGGCGAATACAAGGTACGGATGGGGTTCTACGATCCATCCAAGCCAAAGGGGCCGGGCAACCCGTTCTGGTATAACTCCCCCAGTGACGATACCGACCCGGATCACCCGGCCAGCTGGACGGAACCGGGAGATGTGATAACTGTGGGGAATGATCCTAATTTTAAGGAAACAAACAAGGATAACTCCACGGATTATTCGACGGGGGAAAATAATCCCGGAAAGAACACCGGGGAGAAACAGCCTGGCGCCTATTTTATAGCCGTCGAAAATAAATACTCGGGCAAGACGATTAATGTAATCAATGTGTATCAGGTGCCTGGCACCGCCCAGACCCCTATGGTTCCAAACCCCAGCGGCTTAGTATTTATCGATCCCCTTGCCTATGGCGAAACCTATTACCACCAGGTACCTTCAAAGGGAAGCTATAAGGTGCGTGTGGGGTACTACGATGAAACAAAGCCAATAGGGCCGGGCAATCCCGAGTGGTTCAACGCCTCCAACAATGATGCTGATCCTAATGACCCGGCCGATTGGGTCAACGAGCCTGTTGACAGGATTGTGGATACCCAGCCCAGTACCTATCATATAATCGTCATTAATCAATATCCGGGCACGTACATTAATGTAATTAACGTGTACCAGGTGCCCGGCATCGCCCAGACCCCTATGGTTCCAAACCCCAGCGGCCTGGTATTTATCAATCCCCCCCTTGCCTTTGGCGAAACCTATTACTACGAAGTCCCTTCAGCGGGAAGCTATAAGGTGCGTATGGGGTATTACGATCCAACAAAGCCAATAGGGCCGGGCAATCCCTGGTGGTACAACGCTTCCAACAATGATCTTGATCCTGGCGACCCGGCCGATTGGGTCAACGAGCCTAAAAATACCGTTGTTATCGGTACAAACCCGCCGTCTGTCGTGACAGACAATACGGGCGAGATAGATAACTCGAACGACCCCAACAACAAAGGCAAAATAACAGGGCCTGTAGCTACTCCGCATAAATGGGCATATTTAAAGGTAGTGAATACGGGCAAAAATAAAATCTATGCGGTGTTAGCCACCAATCGTTCAACGGATGATACGCTTCATCCGGCTGATGCTGCCCATGGTAATCAGCCCTGGTTTGACTACGGGGACGTGACGCCCCTCAAAGGGCAGACGGACATGACAAAATCCGCTGTGCGCAACCTGCTCCACAATTCTTCCACCCACCTCGGGACCAACGCGTATACCGAGGAAATGGAAGTCCCGCCCGGGGAAATGTATATCCATGTTTATCACAGCTCCGGTACCTCCAAGGTAGTTTATCATGAGCGCATAACGATAAATACCTACATTGATGTTTTGACCATCGTCAGCTTTAAGGATACAACCTGGGAGACATATCCGGAGTACACCACGCCGACGGCACTGCGGGATAACCCGGACTCCGTGGGTTCGGTAACTATTGTTAACCGTGAAAGCACGAAGGGCCATATACCAATTGAGCGGGTGCTTATCACCAATTACGCCGAAGCTGAAAAAGTGGTTGCTTTAACCGACATTAATTTAGGGCTTTATACTGCATACATTGACTGGAGAGAAGGCTATATGCCACAGAGCGATACACTACTAGCAGGAAAACCATACCCATCAAACAAAAAAGGTTCACCGAGATCCGACAAAATACCGAATGTCCTTTCGATGAACCAACACGTACCGCCGCAGTCTGCTATTAATGAAGGTTTGTTTAGTAACTGGAATGGTGATATGGTTGTTAATAAGAAGGTCGAAAAAGTATTCGGTGTACCGCAAAATAGTTCGATAACTTTCAACCTAAAACCGGGGCTCTACCGTATTGCTGTCCGTTCAGCCAAGGATGACCATTGGTACGGGGGGAAGACACTGTACTTCTGGAAAGCCGTTCATATCCGGGAGGGCGTGCCTACGGTACTCACCTATGACGGGTATCATCTTGAACCCTAGTTTTTTGAAGGAACTTTAGATTGAACCCAAAGGCCCTGGCTCATGCCAGGGCCTTTTTTAAAAGCCTAACAAAAATTGTAGTAAACTTCCGATACTGTATTATGAACCCAAAAACCCAGCTCTTCCTTTTCTGCGCCGTCCTCGGCCTTTTGTCCCCGGCCCTTGGGGCCCAGCAGGCGCCCGCTTGGCGTCAAGCCTTGGGGGGGGCGGTGATCGGCGCTCCCGCAGCCCAGGCGGAGTCGGTGGTGGCGATCTGCGATGGGGGAACTGTGGAAGCCTACAGCCGCCAGGGGATCCACCTTTGGAGCTTCAACGCCCGGGGCCGGCTAAGCCCCTACCTCACCAGATCACCGGAAGGGACCAGTTATGTATGCCGAACCAACGGGCTCCTTATCGCCCTAAACCGGATAGGCCGGGAAGTATGGCGGGTCAGCCTGGGAAGCCCCATCACAGCGCCGGTTCTGGTGGGCTGGGATGGGCGTATCTTCGTTCCCACGGCTACCCAAATCGCCTGTTATACCGCCTCGGGGTTTCTGCTCTGGTCGAAGCCCCTGAACGGCGCCCTTGCCCTTAAGCCCCAGCCGGATAAGCTGGGGGGTCTCCTCACGGTCCGCAGTGACGGGCAGCTCCTTATCCTGGGTCCCTACGGAAATGTTATATCCCGGCGGCTGAACGAAGTACCCGCCGCCGTTCTTCCCCTGGATGCCGCGGCCGCAAAGCTGCTGGCCCCCGGCGCCTCCAGGGCTGCCGTGGATATCGTGAAGGCCGCTGCCGAAGAGGCCGCCAAGCTTGCCGCCGAAGCCAAAGCCGCCGCAATCCGGGCTAAGGAGGCCGCCGATAGGGCCGCCGCCGCCGCTGCAGCCGCCCCCGCAAATAACGGAGCCCAGACCGCCGCCAAAAGCGCTGAGGAGGCTGCGGTTGTTGCCGCCCTAAACGCCGCTGAAAAGACACGGGCCGCTGAAGAAGCCGCCGCACGACGGCCCCCGGTATTCCGCGGGGATGAGCAGACCGTGCTGGTGATATATAAAAACGGTCAGGCCGAATCGATACGCTGGTACAACGACGGGGAAAGCGCCTTTGCTGCAAGCTTTCCCAGCCTTGGTTCCGCCCCGCTGGCGGCGGTAAACCGGGAGGACACCATTGGGGCCGCCATGGCAAACGGTAAGGTACTCCTCTTTTCCAGCCGAGGACGGGCCCTCTGGTCCGTGGACAGCCCCACCGGGGACAGTTCCCCCGAAGCTGCCGCAAACACATCCCTGCTCTACGATGAGCGGGGAATCTACGCCCTCACCAGGAACGGCGCCGCCGGATATGGGATCGACGGGAAGCAGCTCTGGACCCTACCGACCCAGGGAACGGCAAGCCCTCCGGCCTTTTCCGATGAGGGAATACTCTACTCCGGGGGCAGCGACTGGGTTCTCTATGCCTACCATATGGAGGATACGGTTAAAATCCGGAAACAGTCCATCTACGGGCCGGCGGCTGAGGGCAGCTACAGTAACGGCGATCCCCGGCCTTCGCCCTGGGCTGCGGACAATGACCGGTATGAACCGGCGGTAATGGGTGAACGGCTTGCTCTCATCTCCACCGCCATACGGAACGGCCAGGTGGGGGCCCGTGAACGGGACTACACAGCCTACCTGATGGAAGTAGCCGGAAGCTTGGCGGAGGCCCCGATGAACCAGTCTCTGCTCCATCCCCTGGTCCATGTTCATTATCGGGTGGAAGCGGCTCGGCTCCTATCCTATATCGGCTCCCGGGAAACCGTACCCTTCCTGGCGGATCTCTGCCGCAACGACCCGGACTCCGTGGTCAAATCCACCGCAGCGGAGGCTATCGGTTATATCGGGGTTGATCCCGAGGGAACTGCCTTTACCGCCTTTACCTACCTAATCTTCCCCCTAGCCCCCACCAGGGACGAGCGTCTCATGGCCGCCATAGCTGTAGCCACGGGCTCCCTCTGCCGCTTTTCCGGCCCCCCCTTAAGCGAAACCGGAACCCGGCTCCTGACCGCCCTGGCCAGCCTGGGCCCAAGCTTTGCCCAAGCCGTAGCCCGCAAGGAACTCCACTCCCTCTATTACTAAGCCGGGAACGTAGGCGCTATTGTAAACAATCCATTTTCCCACCATACTATAAGGAAAAGAGAGCCTGGACCTTTGGTCCGGGTTCGATGAATCCGAGGAGTGGTTATATGTTCCCGCATAGATATATATGCTTATGTACCCTGATATTGGCCCTGGTTCCCTTGGCGTCCCTCTTCCCGCAGGTTGATTCCGGAGAATTGTCGGCGGGGCAGGAACCGGTGGAATTCATTAACTATGAAGGACCCCAGAGCCGTATCGAAACCCGGGCGCAGATCCGGAGTATCGGGTTTGCCCTAGGCCAGGCTGTTCGGTCCGGCGCCTCCAACACCGGGGCCGGCAGCCGTTATTTTGTGATCCACTCGGTGAGCGATCCCGAGGGGACGAAGCTTGACGCTGATATTTTGGGACTCGGGCTTAATGTAGGGGTAGATCATATACGCAACCTCCGGCTGATCATCCAGGGCTACCTTGAAGGGGCTTACGCATACAGCGAGCGGGATGCCGCCACCCTGGCCCAGTTTATCACCATTTACAATGCGGTATTCCGCGGGAAATGGGAGTTCTGGAACTCGAAGTACAAAACACCGGTAATCGGAAACCTGACCCCGGAAAAAGTAGGGCTTTCCACCCGCTATGACCAGTGGCCGGGAAACGCACTAATAGTGATTCCCCTCCAAACCGCCCTGGCCGGTTCCCTCAGCGCCATTGATACCAGTACCCTGACCGAGGGCGAGGTGATCGACGAACTGCGCCAGGACGACGACCGGGGCATTCCCCCGCGGCGTGATATGGTTGATATCAAAGAACGGGAAGCCGACCAGGCGGAACAGAAGGCTGCGGAACAACGGCGGGATGTGGTTAAGGAAGAACAGGCCATTGTCCAGGACCGGCAGCAAAACGCCGAGGAGCGAAAGCAGATCGAAGAAGACCGGAAGCAGGTCCAGGAGGACAAGGAAGCCGGTAAGATAACGGAAGATGAAGCGAAGAAAACTGAGGATGAACTTGCCGCCCGGGAAGCCGCCTCTGACGAAAAGGAAGAGGAGTTAGCCCAGCGGGAAGAGGCGCTGGAAGAGAAGCGGGAAGAAGCCCAAAAGTCCGAGGAATTTGCGGAACAGAAATCCGCCGAAGCCCAGGCGGAACGGCAGGAAATAGCCCAGGATCAGCAGGGCATTATCAACCAGGAAGCCGCCCAGGAGCCCACAGGAATACTGGGGATGAACCTCTTAAACGCCGATTCCGCCCTGGGACGGCTTGTACGGCTTGCGGCCGATTCAGCGGAGGTACTTAAATCTTCCGCCATGAACAGCATCAATGCCCGGACCCTCACCCTTATTGACGGGAAAATCCTGGCGGTGGCCGGGGAAAACCGGGGAAACAGCGCCATACGGCTGGTGGAGATCAACCCCGCTACCCTGGAGATGGCCGCACAGGGGGACGACGATATCCACCCCCGGAGTCTCCTCTGGGTGAACGGTTCGGATATCTACGCCTTCACGGTTTCTGCGGAGGGCCTCTTCTTAGGCCGGTATAACACAAGCCTTGCCCGCCAGGCACGGTCAAGCGTCACGGTGCATCCCTTTGCTACGGTGACCTTCCATGATGATGTACTTGTTACTCAGAACACCGATGGTCAGGCGGTCGTTCTCAATGCTCAGAATCTGACCGAAAGGAAGTAGCACTTATGCAGAATGTAACGCCAGGAATGGTGTCGAAGTTTTTGAATCCCCTAACGGTTATTTTGATTGCCGTGGGGATCCTGGTGGTAGCATTATTGGGCACCAGCGTTTATATTGTGGACCAGACCGAAGAATCGGTCATAACCCGGTTCGGGAAGTTCCACAACATCAGCGGGCCGGGGCTCCATATCCGCCTGCCCTTTGGCATAGACAAGCAGTACATCGTGAATGTCACCTCCGTACAGACCGAACAGTTCGGGTTTCGGACTCTGAAAAGCGGCGTCAGTTCCACCTACTCTAACCTTACCGGGGAATCGACCATGCTCACCGGGGACCTCAATATTATTGAGGTGGAGTGGATTATCCAGTACCGTATCACCGACCCGAAGGCCTGGGTGTTCAACGTAATGGAACGAACCGAAACCATCCGGGATGTTTCCCGGTCGGCCATCAATATGCTGGTGGGAGATCGGGCCATCATGGACATCATGGGCAGCCAGCGGAGTACCATCGAATCCGAGGCCACCGCTTTTATGAACGAAACCTTCCGGGGTTACGGCTTGGGTATCGATGTGATCGCCGTAAAACTCCAGAATATCGATCCCCCCGCCGGGGTTCAGGAGGCCTTTGACGATGTGAACAAGGCCGAGCAGGATCAGAACCGGCTTATAAACGAAGGCCAGCAGGCCTATAACGCGGAGATCCCCCGGGCCAAGGGCGAGGCGGACCGCCTGGTCCAGATAGCCCAGGGCTATGCGTCGGAGCGGGTTAACCGGGCCAACGGCGACGTGTCCCGTTTCAATTCGGTGTACGAGGAATACCGCAGGGCTCCGGATGTAACCCGCCGGCGGCTTTACTACGAAATGATAGAAGATGTGTTCAAGGATGATACGGAAACGGTGATCATAGACCGGAACTTTAACAACTTCCTGCCCCTGCGGGATCTAAACGCAGAACGCGCTTCCCGCGCCTCCCAGGGAGGCCGTTAATGAGAAAGTCACTTTTCGTACCCATAGTCATCGCAGTAATAATAATCGGAGTTATCTGGGCGGGTCCCCTCTATGTCATTGACGAGGGTGAACAGGCGGTCATCGTTCAGATGGGCCGGCTGGTAAATGTGGTTACCGAGGCGGGACTCCATGTAAAGATCCCCTTTATTGAAGAGGTGGTACGCTACCCCAAACGGATCATGGCCTGGGATGGGGAGCAGAAAAGTATGCCCACCCGGGAGAAACAGTATATCTGGGTTGATGTTATCGCCCGGTGGCGGATAGCGGACCCGCAGAAATTCTACGAATCCATCTCCACCATCAGCGGCGCCTATTCCAAGCTGGCGGAGGTTATCGATTCCGAAGTGCGGACCGTGGTGGCCGAAAACTACCTGCGGGAAACGGTACGGAATTCCAACCTTATCCTGGAACAGCCCGAGACCGCCGACAGCCTTGGTATTGGGGACGGCATTGACGAATCGGAGCTTCCCACCCTGATCCAGTCTTCCGGCAGCAAGGAACCCATACAGCGCGGCCGCCGTCAGTTGGCGGAGGAGATCCTGCAGCGATCCCGCAGAATGGTCCCCGAGTACGGCATTGAACTTATCGACGTGGTAACCCGGCAGATCCGCTACTCCGATGAACTGACCCAGAGCGTCTACGCCAGGATGATCAAGGAACGGAACCAGATAGCCCAGGCCTTCCGGTCCGACGGCGAAGGGAAAAAGGCTGAGTGGATGGGCCGTATGGACAATGAGCGCCGGTCTATCCTTTCCGCGGCCTACGAAAAGGCCGAGGTTATCCGGGGAACCGCCGATGCGGAAGCCACAAGGATCTACGCCGACGCCTATACCCGGGACCAAAGCTTTTTCGACTTTTGGCGGGCGGTGGAATCCTACCGGACAACCATCCCCAACTTTGACAAGACCCTCTCTACGGACATGGATTATTTCAGGTACCTCTACTCTCCCCTGGGACGGTAAGGGAAAAACGGTTAAGGAGGAATTATAGGATGATGAGAATGAGTAAATTAGTTTCCCTGTTTTTATCAGTAATGCTGTTGTTCCTTTTCACTTCAGAAAACCTTTTCGCCGATAACCTCAGTTATAATGAGTATATTAACCGGGGTATACTCTATGCGGATCAGAAAAACTACGATTCGGCAATTGGGTATTACAACCAGGCAATACGGCTTAACCCCAATTTACCCGAGGCTTACAACAACCGGGGTTCCGCCTACGCCGTTAAGGGTGAACAGGTCTGGGCGCTGGCGGACTTTACCGAGGCGATTCGGCTTAAACCGAACTATACCTTTGCGTATAACAACCGGGGGCTGCTCCATATTGAGCGGGGAGACTATGAACGGGCCCTGAGCGATTTCAGCCAGGCCATACTCATCGATCCGGGGTATGCTAAGGCCTACCGGAACCGGGGAGACGCCTGGGTGCAGAAGGGGGAGTACGAACGGGCCATCAGCGACTATGACCAGGCGATCCGGCTTTCCCCGAGCTACGCCATGGCCTACGGCAGCCGGGGTAACGCCTACGCCAACCGGGGTGAATACGACAAGGCAGCCGCAGATTATAACCAGGCTATCAGGATAAATCCGAATTATGCAGAGGCATATATCAACCGGGGAAATATTTATTACGACATAGGCTATACGAACCGTGGGCTGGAAGATTATACCCGCGTATTGGACATCAACCTAAGTTACGGGCCGGATCTGGCCAAGTCCTATGCCAACCGGGGGCTTGCCTACAATAATATGGGAGAATATAGACGGGCCCTGACGGATTATAATGAAGCTATCAAGCTCAGACCGAATCTGGCGGTGGTTTTTAGACACCGGGGGGTAAGCTATACCAATCTTGGCGAGTACGATCTCGCCATTGAGGACTTTACCCATGCCATTATACTCAATCCAAATTATGCCCTGGCCTATATCAACCGGGGTAATGCCTACTCGCAAAAGGGCTTGTACGATCAGGCCCGGATCGATTATCATCAAGCAGTGAGGATCAATCCAAAATATGGTGCGATTTATTACTAAGCTGGTATTATAACAAACTGAGGAGGAATAGCATGAAACGTCTGGCAGTATTAATTGTTATTTTTGGAATCGCTTTTAACGCGGTTTATGCGCAGAATATCAATAAGACCCAATATAAGGAAATCAGTCTCGCGGATTATAAAGCGGCGGGGGATGTCAAAGAACGGGACGATACGGAACGGTTTAAGCTGAACGTTAAATTTCTGCTCCAGGCAGCAAACAGTGTAGCCGTCCAGGATACTGAGGACAAGCTCCAGCGTTTTGAGAGCGAAAAAACCCTTGGTTTTGAACGGGGCCAGGAGCTTGTTCTGTATGTCCATTCGACCCATCTTCCCGATGGGGGCTGGGAAACCGAGATTATAGATTTAGCCGAGAAAAAAGAGTAAACTTAGGCCCCGAGCCACCGGTTTATGAGCAGGCGGGCAACAGAACCGTTGCCGGGAAGATTGGGGAGCGTATCCCGGGAAAACCACTGGGCGTCAAGGATTTCTTTTCCATCAGACTTGAGTTCCCCGCTTACATAGTGGGCGGTAAAACCAAGCATCAGAGAGTTGGGAAAGGGCCAGGGTTGGGAAGCTGCGTATTGTATCCTATCGACATCAATGTTAACTTCCTCCTTAATTTCCCGTAGGATGGTGGATTCCAGATTTTCCCCAGCCTCAACAAACCCCGCAATCAAACTGTACACCCTATCGACAAAATTGGCGTTGTGGGCGAGGAGTACCTGGTCTTTGTCATTGGTGATGAGTACGATAACCGCCGGCGAGATGCGGGGGAACTCCATTCTGCCACAGACCGGACATTGCCTGGCAAGATGTTCGGTGGGGGAATCCCTGTTAAGGCTGCCGCAGCTGCCGCAATAGGCGGACTCCCTCCGCCACTGCATAACATGGTAGGCCCTGAAAAGAAGACCTTCGGGACTGCTGGGGCTCACCATACTTCCGGCTGCAACGGCCAGGGCCTGCCGTATGGGAACACTCCGCCAGCCTTTGGGCAGCGTATCCTCCTTATCCAGCATAAACCCTGTCAATGTACCCGATCCATCCACTCTGGGTATCTCAAGATACCCTGCGGAAGGCCAGGCTGCGGGGCCGCCGAATGCATCAAAAATACGGGAGGGGGAATGGGAATGAAAGGCCGCCGAATCTTCCACATCTTCGGGCAATATCAGGTTAGCCCCTTGAAATATATAGGCCCCAAGATTCCCGTCCACTACCGCCATGATAACCCCCTGTTGAAAAGCATGGTAATCTAAAATAGGGATTTATACAACTTGAAGCTTCGGGCTATAGGATTTATAGTTATAAAACGAGGTGAGCTATGAGCATAATCAGTTATCTGGAAACATTACCCCTGAACGAGATTGTAAAATACGCCGGGGGAGGAGCGCCCAAAAATGGCGTCCCCTTCATGGGATACCCCCGGCAGCATCCTTCTGAGGCAAATAAATTCATCCTTATGTACGATCCCCTGGGGGATAATCCGCGGATCATTGAGTTTAAGACAGAGGATATACTCTACATGGAAAATGTTCAGGCAGCGGTTACCGAAGCCGGAGAGGCGGCGCCCCTGGCAAAGATTTGGATACGCAAGGGCGCCCATGGGGTAATCCTTGAACCTTTCGAGGTGGATGATCCCCTCCATTTTGCCAATAAAACCAAGGATCTGCGGGAACATTTCCTCCGGGGAAATAAGCGCTGAGCCGTGGCTCTTCCAGCGCCCCGGTACTTTAGCGGAGCGGAGTGCCTGCTCTGTCCACGACAATGCAGGATACCCCCGGGCGCTTTCGGCCGCTGCGGTGTGCGGCAAAACCGGGAAGGGCTTCCCGCCCTCCCCTTCTATGGCTATATTACCGCCCTGGCCGAGGACCCTATCGAAAAGAAACCCCTCTACCACTTCCGCCCGGGTTCCTCGATCCTGTCCCTGGGCTTTGCGGGCTGCAACCTCCACTGCCCTTTCTGCCAGAACTTTACTATTTCCCAAAGTACCGATGTTCCGGGCCGTCGGCTTTCTCCGGAGGAGCTGGTAAAGCTGGCCCGGGACCGGGGTTTCTCCCAGATCGCATACACCTATTCTGAGCCGCTTATACACATTGAATATCTCCTGGACTGTATGGCCCTGTGCCGCAGGGAAGGGATTGCCAATGTATTGGTCAGCAACGGCTGTATTAACCCTGAACCGGCGGCGGAGATCCTGGCTTTAACGGACGCCGCCAACATAGACCTCAAGTGTTTTTCCAACGATACCTACGAAAGGGTCCTTGGGGGAAAGCTGGGAACAGCGCTGGGCTTTATTAAAACGGCCCATGCGGCTGGGGTTCACCTGGAAATAACCACCCTTATCGTGCCGGGGCTTAACGACAGCGATGCTGAAACCCGGCTCTGCGCGGAATTCATCGCCGGCCTTTCCCGGGAAATCCCTTGGCACCTTTCCGCCTATCACCCGGATTACCGCTGGGACGCGCCGCCCACAAGCCCCGCCTCGCTGGCCCAAATCGCCCGCATGGGCCGGGAACAGCTTTCCTACGTATACACCGGCAATATTGTGGGGGAAAACAACACCCCTTGCCCGCACTGCGGCGCAGTATTGGTATCCCGCCGGGGCTATAGGGTAGACTGTACGGGCCTGGCGCAGAAACAAGTCGATGGGAAACAGGTTTACTGCTGCACCAAATGCGGAGGGGGGACGCCGATATCCGGAAATTTGCTGTAATTACCTTAAAAGTATCGCCAGGACAGCCACAAAGGCTAGGATTGCCAGGACATACGCCCAGAGGGGCAGAGAACCGGCGGGAAACTTGGGGGGAGATGGTTTTCCCGGCTTGGGTACGGGGGTATTACCGGAGCTATCGGCGGTGTAGCCGCAGACGGGGCAGCCGGCGGAAAAGAGCTGTTCCTCGCCTTCGAAACCGCAGGCCGGGCAGAGTATGTTGGCGAAGGATCGTCCGCATTTGGGACAGCTTTTTGAATTTCGTTTAACCTCGGCGCCGCAATTTTCGCAAAAAAACCGGGCGCCCATGACTAGGAGTTGACCGCCTGGGCGTTTGCAGCGGAGTTTCCCGCGCTACTTGCAACGGAGTTTCCCGCACAGCCGGATTCGGCTTTAGCGCAGCCTGCACATGCAGATTCGGAAGGCTTGGCGGCGGGCTTTGAGGAGGAGGAGCCGCCGCTCCGTTTGGAATTATCGGTTACATAAAAGCCGGAGCCTTTAAATATAATGCCCCCGCCGCCGTTGATTACCCGGCGTACTTCCTTGCCGCACTGGGGACAAATCTTTAGGGGATCATCCTTCATGCTCTGGATAATTTCAAAAGAATGACCGCAACTCTTACATTCGTATTCATAGGTGGGCATGTATTATGTTCCTTATTACTGTGAATATACTGCAAAACGGTTAAAAAGTAAAGCAATACCCTCGGCGCTCATGGGCCTGGTGTGGATAACCAGGTCCGCTTCTTCCTGACTCGGCGGATTCACCAGGAGGGGACGCAAAACTTCGAGAAATTCTGCGTCCACGTTGAGATCGGGGCTCTCCGTAAGGACACGGACAAAGGATAAAAGAGCCGCCAAAGCCCTGGCCTGGTTGGGATTTTGTGTCTCCACCCGCAACTGTAATTCGTACAAAACGCTTGAGTCGGCGCTATTGATAGCTTCCGCATCATCGTCATCCAGGTCCTGCCCTGAGGATTGGGCGATTGCAAACAGTATCCGCTCCGTGGGGATACGAATCGGCATCCCTGTTTTGGAGAGGAAATTATTAATCGGGGTTCCGGCATGTTCCAACCACCCTAACACAATGGCCTCCCAACGAATTTCATTCAGGTTTTCGGGGAGCGAAATTGGCGGCCCGTCGGTAAAGGGGTCGCCATCGGAGACAAAGGCATGGGGGCCTTGCAGGGATACCGAAAGGCCGGCGCGGGAGGAATGCCAGTACTTCTTTCCGGTCGGGGAAAGGGTCCCTTTCCACTGGGGACTAAAAACCAAGCCCGCACCGCCGGGAATTTTGCCCTTTTGCCGCCATGCGTGGAGAATCATATTCCTGGAAGATCCGTTGGGATATACGGCCCCGGCAAGGAAATCAACCTTTTGTAAAATACGCGCAGTCTGTTTCATATCAACATCTTTCAGGACAATATGGTTCAGTATGGGCCGGGCCCGGTTAACATCGGTATAAAAATAGGCCAAGCCCCCGGGGGCCAGGGCGGCAAATTCCTGCCCCGGCGATCCCGGAGTTTGAACCGGCGTTTTCGGCCCGGAAGCGCAGGAGGCGAGGATCAGGAACACAAAAAAAGAGGGAACAAGGCCTTTAAAAACAGCGGGACTTTCCTGAACACAGCGGCGGCTCGCCGGCACCGGGTCCGCCAATCGGTCAAAAAACATCAGATCCTCCTTATTACATTGTCTACTATTATACGCGCATTTCCGGGGTTTTTCAATGCCCGGTTCCCTATGGAGATTAGAAAAAGTTTTCCGTTTCCTTGCCTAAACGACATAATTCAGGTATGATTTAAGAAATCGGAGCTTACCATGTCTATACAGAAAACCATCGAAAACCCAGCCAGCTACCGTATAACCGTGGACGTACCGAGGGAAATGCCGGTGGGGCCGATTATTCTTACCTTTGCTCCCGCTCCAGCAGCGAGCCAGAAGCCCATCATCCCCGGCGAGGACAACGAGGACGGCCTCAATCTGCACCCAACGGCGGAACAGGTCACGGCGGCAATGGCAGGGGTCGGCAAAGGAACGGTCCAACCGAGTTACGACACTCTGGAGGAAGTCCTGGCGGCAGCCGAACAACGCAGGGAGGCCGAAAAGGCCGACCCCTCCCTGCGTTCCCTTAAACATTGGCACGGTATACTCAAGGACAGCAAAGCTTGGGGCGCTCATCTTGATACAAATGCGGAAATCCGCAAAATGCGGGATGAATGGCCGGACTATTGGGATGTTAAAAATGGCAATACCTAGATATGTCTTGGATTCAACAGTCATCATCAACCAGCTCAATAGCAAGGTTGATATAGACGCTTTTTTTGATACCCTGCCGGAATATGAACGGTATATAAGCGGAGTAACTGAAATAGAAGCATTGTCCAAACCGGGTATGACTGAGGCTGATATAAACGAGGTTAATACCTTTCTGCTTAAGTTTAATAAAGTAAATTTGCTGCCCGCAATAAAGAACACTGCCGCCGCCATCCGCCGTGGTACAAAGATGTTAACCCCCGATGCCATCATCTCCGCCACCGCTATCGTCTTAGGCGCAATATGCCTCTCCAATGACGACCATCTGCTCAAACTTGTCTGATTACATTGTCTATCATTCTATGCGCATTTCCCGGGATTTTCAATGCCCGGTTTCCTATGGCTAAACTTGACCCCAAAAATCATCCCATACGAATTTTAAAAAAATCGATCCTCAGGGTAAAGCGTTTTTCATCATAACTCTCTTATATACGCGGCGGGCCGAAAAGTCGCGCCTAAAACCTGGGCGTAAGCCCATTAAGGAGCTGTTATGAAATTATCTTTCCTGGTCCCCTTTTTCTGGGGTGAACTGCGCCGTACGGCCAGGGAAAACGCAGAGAAAGGCGTTCCCCTGGACATCCTTTCGGATTTTGTCTTTAAAAGCCTTTTTACCGACGACAACGAGGACTCCCGTGATGCCCTGCGTCATCTCCTCTCCGCCTGTATCGGCCGCCCTGTCGCCTCCCTAGCTATTCAGAACAACGAACTCCTCCCGGAGTACCTTACAGGTAAAACGGTCCACCTGGACATACACCTCTATTTTAACGATGGCGAACAGGCGGATTTGGAAATGCAAGTCCAACGCACCGACGACGACATTAAAGTGAGGGCTATCGTTTTAGGCGCCCGTATGCTTTCCGGGCAGGCAAACGGGGGGAGCAGTACAAGCAGATACGCCGGGTATATCAAATATTTTTCCTGAATTTCGTCCTCTTCCCCGGAAGCGATAAGGTACCCCGGCGTTATTTCATGCAGGAAGAGGACGAGCATGACCGGTTAAGCGATGTGGTATGTTCAATTTTTTACGAACTCCCCAAACTGGACAAGCTGGTACAGGACTGTTTAAACGGCAAGCAAGA